>JAIRPX010000043.1 GCA_031256775.1 Dysgonamonadaceae bacterium | reverse complement strand
TTTGGATTTTATATTTTAGATATTTGGTTTTATATTTTAGATAAAAATGCGTCAATAACACAAATTTTGCCGGAATAAAATTACCGCAGAACTGCGTTAATACATAAAAATTGTGTATTTTTGCAGACGCAACGTCAAAAAAGCATGTTATGGATAGGTACGAAAAAATAAATCACTGGGTTGAAGATTTGCCCAAGCGAGGCAAAACAACTTTCGCAAAACAAGAAGTTGAAATAATGTTTGCTGAAATTACAAAGCATAACATTAGTAATACGCTAAATCGTCTTGTTAAGAAAAATAAAATACAATCGGTATGGCGGGGTTTTTATGCTGTCGTGCTTGCTGAATACGGATTGAAAGGCATTATTCCGCCAATCAATTATATTGACCAATTAATGAAGTATTTAGGGAATGATTATTACGTTGCTTTGTTAAGTGCAGCATCATTGCAAGGCGCCTCCCACCAACAACCAATGGAATTTTATGTTATTACTAACTCTCGAATTTTGAGGGATAAGCAAAAAGGTGATATAAAAATAAACTTTGTAGCAAAGAAAAATATACCGGCACAATATATTACGCAACTTATAACAAACAGTGGTTATGTAAATGTTTCTTCGCCCGAATTAACGGCTTTTGATTTATTAATTTACGAGAAAAATGTTGGCGGGATTAATCGTATAGCAACTGTATTAAGCGAATTGGCAGAAACAATGAATTTTGAAAATATAAGCGATAAATTTCTGAAAATACAAAGTGTGGCTGTTATTCAACGATTGGGTTATTTACTTGATTTGTTGGATTTTGTAGATTTGGCTAATGCATTATTTCGGAAATCGGACAATGCAGGTCTCAAATTTCGGAAATATCCGTTGTCAATTCTTTCAGAAAAAAGGAATTTATCTGGTTTTCAAACAGATGAAAAATGGAAAATTATTATTAACGAAGAAATAGATATTGATGAATTATGATACCCAAAGAAAATATTATTGAATGGAAAAATACGGTACCTTGGACAGATATTAACAATGTTGAGCAGGATTTGATTATTTGTCGGGCACTCGTTGCCATTTACAACGACGAGTTTTTGGAAGACGATTTACGTATTGATTTTTTTGCTTTTCAAAATAATTAGTCAATGTATTGAGGTGGAAAAGAAGACGGGAGAATTGAGATTGTTGCTGGAGTTTTTAGTCCCAAGGGCTTTTAGCAATAGCGTGGGGCAACGCCCTACGAAAACGGAAATTCCTCCAACCGCTCGCCCCGAAGGGGCAGGAGCAAAGGGAAAAAATTTGACAAACAAGAAAATAGAAGTAAATTTGCAAAATTAAATATGAAAAGAATACATATAATATTAATATTGACAATTACCTCATTGTCAGTCAATTCTAAAAATTTGCCAGATAGTATTGTTATTTCTCTAAGAAAATATGTTTGGAATATGAATGATACTATCTCGCCTGATTCATTATTAGGTACAATTTTGTCAAATACCATAAAAAAGCCAAAAGATATTCTTTTCCTTACAGAAGAATTAAATAAAACCGACGATGAAAATTCTTTGTTGTCAAAATTCAATATTGACACAATGTACATTAAAGACAATCCCGAAAAACTACTTAAATTATACAATAAAAAATTAGAAATCAAATGGAATAAAGAGCAAAAAGAATTTATTTTTAAAGAACTATCAAATCCTGAAAATTACAAAAAACGTTTATTATCTTATTTGTCGCTTGGCAATAGTTATGGAATGCATATATTTTATAAGCACGAATATGTATTTTCTTTTTATAAAAATGGTCAAATTGACAAGCAATATTTTTCCCGCAGATTTTCAAGCCGTTATGCTATGCCTTATACCGATAATAATAATGGTAATATGAATTATAATTTTACGATAGAAAAATATTTGAACCCAAAAATTTCAAAACCAATGCAAGGGAAAAAGTTACTCAAATATTTGGTAAATGAAATCATTGACGATTATTCAAGAACACTTTATAAATTAGAGCCATATTCATATTTAAATGAAATTAATGAGTTAAAAACAGATTTTGAAATAGTTGGTTTTGAAAAAATGTATGGATATGGCAGATATTTTTGGAAAAGTCCTTCGCCCATTAAAATTATCTTGAAAAATGATTTAATGTTTCCAAGTGTATCTATTAATTTTCTTGCCTCACAAGTTGGAAATTCAATTTATTCCCGCGATTTCATAAAAAAGGATTATAAGAATATTGTCGAAAAAGTACAATCTATTACATTTTTTATGGAATATCTAAAATATAATCCTGATGAGAAATTGGATATTTATTATTATGATAATAAATGCGTGAATGAATATAATATTGAAAACGTAAATAAAAATCCTAATGAATGGAAAAAGCAAGACAATTATATTGAAAGTTTAAAATGGTACGAAAAGAACAACATAACGCCAAGTTTTGATATTGCAAAGGCAATTAAAGTTTCAGAGCAAAATCATTGTGGTTGTAATTACAGGTTTGAAAGAAGTTTTTTAGAAAAAGCCATTTTCTTTGAGTTGCATAATGAAAAGACAAAAGCAAATTCTATTTGGTTTTTATTGCCAGATAATCGTGTGTTATTATATTTAATGCAAGGGGAAAAAGTATTGAATTATGATTTTTCTAAATTTGGCGAAAATAGAGGATTACAATATCCTTGCATTCTATTCGATAAAAATGGTAAAATTATAGAGAAATCAAGACAATAGAATATTATGCCTCAATCATTATCAAAAGTTTATGTTCATTTGACATTCAGCACCAAAAATCGTTATCCGTTTATTGACGATGAGATAAGAAACGATTTATGGGAATATCTCGGCGGCATTTGTCGTGGGTTGGAGTGTAATCCTATTCGCGTGGGCGGACACAACGACCACGTTCATATTTGTTGTTTGCTGTCGAAAAAAATCACGCAAATAAAATTTATAGAAGAAGTGAAAAAACAATCCTCGAAATGGATAAAAACTAAAGGTGAGCGTTACGAAAAATTTTATTGGCAAGACGGTTACGGCATTTTTTTCGGTAAATCCGTCAGAGATAGATGTGGTAGTTGAGTATATCAATAATCAGGCGGAACACCACAAAAAACGGACATTTCAATCGGAATTAGTGGCGTTTTTGAAAAAATATAATGTTGAATATGATGAACGGTATTTGTGGGATTGATGAATATTGCTTTTGGGGCTTCGCCCCGAAAGGTTTGGTTGCGTATCAAATTCGTAGGGCGTTGCCCTACGCTAATGCTTGGAGGGCTTTCAGCCCTCGCGTTTGCAGAAATTATTGTGTAAATTGTGATATAAAATAAAAATATGGGCAAAGAAATTAAAAAACACAGAAGAAGAAATCATCATTTATCAGGCAGACGACCATTCGCCGCAAATAGATGTACATTTTAACGGCGAAACACTTTGGCTGTCGCAACAAAAAATCGCCGACCACTTCCAAACCTCGCGTACCAATGTGGTGGAAATATATCGGCCATATTTACAGCGAGGGCGAATTGGACAAAGAGGCAACCTGTTTTTTATCTGACAATAACCTTGAATGTTTCAGACTCCTTTTCTTGCAGGCTCACAATATAAACCCCTTTGGATGCCGGTATTTGCACATTTTTATCCGCCAATATCAGGGAACTGATTAAATTCCCTGATAAATTGTATATGGTTGCCTGTGTTTTTGTCCCTGCATTTTGGATATGAATTTTGTTTTTGCCGCCATAAACGGTGGTATCCGAAGTTTGAGCGGAATGAACAGCAGAACTTGCCGCCGGTTTTAGTAAGCGGACACAGAAAACGCCTCCTGCAATACTGCCCGGTCTGCATTTGAATTTGACGGTTATGGAAGTTTTTCCTCTTACCATATTAACCGGAATCGGGTATTCCACATTTACAAACTCATCTTTGTTCCATTTCCCGACAACGTTTTCCGTAACTAACAATTCATCGTCAATCAGGATGTCGAATGTGCGGTTTCCGCCTTCGTTGCCCCAATAACGCACCATCAGCGATAAATTTTCATTGCCTTTGGTTAGCAGGTTGTAACTGAACCAGCCATTGTCGCGGGCGTCGCGCCAACCTTCTTCGTTATGATAGCCGGACTATGAATTTTGTTTTTGCCGCCATAAACGGTAGTATCCGAAGTTTGAGCGGAATGAACAGCAGAACTTGTTGCCGGTTTCAGTAAGCGGACGCAGAAAACGCCGCCGGCGATATTGCCCGGTCTGCATTTGAATGTTACGGTTATTGATGCTTTGCCACGCACTTTGTCAGCCGGGATTGGGTATTCGACGTTTACAAACTCATCCTTATTCCATTTGCCGACAATATTTTCCGTAACTAACAATTCGTTGTCAATCAGGATGTCGAATGTGCGGTTTCCGCCTTCGTTGCCCCAGTAGCGCACCATCAGCGATAAATTTTCATTGCCTTTGGTTAGCAGGTTGTAACTGAACCAGCCA
>JAIRPX010000035.1 GCA_031256775.1 Dysgonamonadaceae bacterium | reverse complement strand
GGGATAGTTTGGCAAGTACCTGACTGTTGCGTAAAGTTCGCCACAAGCGTCTTGTTTGCAGTTACATTAAATGTATAAGTTGCATTTGTAGATACTACTGTACTGTTCTCTGTCCAATTAGTAAATGTGTAGCCGCTGTTGGCAGTTGCTGTAACTGTGCGGGATGCGCCGGAAGCGTATGTGCCGCCGCCGGTAACTGTTCCGCCTGCGGATGGATTGGAAGAAACGTTGATTGTGTAGTTGGTTACAGGTGTTTTCTTATACGCAAGCGTGTAATTACCCGAAGCGGTATTATATCCTTTCACTTTCAAATAATAATAACCGCTTGTATAACATTGCCATTCGTTGATATAAGAAGACATATTTGGATTTGTGCAACCATTATCATCGTTTGTCTGTTCTGTGCCGCTGCTGTTATACAGATAAAGTTGTGTGTCGAAATTGGCAGTGGCGCCATCGCCGTCACCTGTTTTGAATGAATATTTTTCGCCTGCCGTTGCCGAAAATCTGTAAATTTTACAGCCCTGTGTCAAAATACTGCTGCTCGTTGCTGCTTGCCATGAAGTCGAGGGAATAATAGAATAATCGTAGTTTGGAATGGTTTGACAAAGATTGCAAGCAGTGCTAAACGTCATTGTCTGACTTCTTATCTCATCACCACATTCATTTACCGCTGTAATCCAGATTTCATAAGTGTTACAAGGTTGAAATGTTGCAGAGCTATTTAAAACTCTAGAAGTATTCGAAGTTTCCCAATAAATAAATCCTGTACCAGTTGTTAAATTTGGCGTACAAATTTTATACTTTACCGCATTGGTACAAGCATCCCAACTGATAGTAGTTCCATTTTCAGTTGGATTTGTAACCTGAATATTGGTCGGCGTAGCGGGTAAATTCGCCAATTTATCGCTGTAATATGCAATTACATGCTTCATTTCTCTTAAATGACGTGCAGCGTCGGCTTGTGTGGCATTACCTGTGAGTGCTCCCAAATAACTGATATCTGGGTTTGAAAAATAAGGAACTCTTTTACGTTTATCATTATCAGAATAATAACTACGATCAGGATACGACATAACACTGCAATATTTATATGTTCCGAGATCATTCACCGTTGTACCTGTCCAATCCCACCCGTACGAATAATCAAAAATTCCAGTACCTCGGTTAGTAGTCATATTTGCGCCGTGCCCTAAACCCATATTATGCCCGATTTCGTGTACGGAAGAATAATGATCATCCGTATATTCAACATTAACAACAGAAAAGCCATAATTATAGAGTCCTGAGGATTTCGTCATATTATAACCAATTCCAGCATTATCACCATCAATATCAATTAATTGCACCAAATCAGCACCATACTGACTACGCAATGTGTGGACATTATCCATATATCCGTCAAAAGGATCTTGTAATCTGGAAAGAGCTTCTTCTATTTTACCACTTTCGGTATAAGAAATTTGCGCGCAATGTGCAAGTTGTAATGTTATACCTGTCTGACTATTATTCAAACAGGTATTTCCCAAAGCAATCATTGATGATATAACATTATCTATTCCTCCATGTTCCGATACATACGGAGTGTTTTTCGCTGCAGCGGTATAAACAACCAACAGGCTAATTGTGGCAGGGTCGTTTGGATTTTCGCCTGCGGTTGGACTACAGTTATCCGATGTGTGTTGTGCTGCCTGCACATTAGCGGCAACATTATTTTCCATTACGATTTTATCTTCGGGAACAGGTATGGCGTCATTTCCCATATCAGGTCGCACAACTTTGCTTTCGTCTATTTCAATCATGTAATACTTACCGGCATTTGCACTGTACCTGCTGCCGAAACTCTGTCCGAGTTCGGGAATCGACACTGTAACAAGCGATTTACCTTCCTTGCTTGTGGTAATAATGGCAAACGCCATCGGATAGCCGGGCAGTTTCAGCGTTAGCGCCACTGTTCCGTTCACATCGGTGGTAATCCGGTTAATTTCAGCCATGTAATTCTGATTGTCAAAAAGTTGTAAGGCAACCTTATCGCCAATTTTTACCTTTTCCGCTTTTTGCAGGGCGGGATTGATGGCAAAAGCGCGGGAGGCTTTAGCTTCTTTCAAAAATTCCTGCGGAATCTGCTGCCCTGCCCCCCGTAAAAGTCCGCCGGGAGCTACCGTCGCGTTGCTGTTCAGATTATGAGTGGTTTGCGCTTTCGTGCCTGCAACGGAAATCATAAAGAACATCGTTGCAAAAATTAGTATTTTTTTCATACTTCCCTCATTGTCAAATTATTCCTTCACAAATTTAGCCGTATAATTCCCTGCCTTAACGAGGTAAATGCCTGCCGTCAGGTGCGAAACATTGAGGGATTTCCCATCTGACAATTTGCTATTTACTATTTGCTTGCCCGACATATCGTAGATTTCTACATTTTCCACCGGCGTGTCGGAATTGATAAACAACACGTCTTTTACCGGATTGGGGTAAATCTGTATTGCATTTACTGCCGCCACATGATTGACACCGGTAGTGTTGGACTTTACACAACGCAGGCTGTAACCGTGCGTCCGCAAGTGATAATCTCTCGTATGAGCATCTCCACTGACAAGATACAAGTTATAAGCCTTGTCGTCATTGCCTTGCGTAGTACTTGTCCAATAGTAGCCCAACCAGCCTGTACCGTCCAATTCTCCTTTGGCGTTTCCGCGAAATCCGGCAGCAGGTAAAAAAATCTGATTAGGCGCAGCGCCGAATATGCGTCCTGCGACACCGGAGCCGTTATAGTTGTCCGTCCATTTGCTGCCTGACTTTATCAAACTGTTATAATCTTCTCTGAAAGGTATTCGCCAACCGTCGGGACAGGGATTGTTTGTTGCAGCCCAGGAAAAGCCGGTGGGGTTTGACGCGCTCCACGCAGTGCCGCCATTGGAATTGACGAGCGGGTCGGTGGCGCTCCAGCCGATTTTGCGGTTCCATTGATAAAACATTCCCGCACTTTCGGGCGCGGCAGAAAATACGCCGGGTGCGGCTATATTGCTGGTAGCCCAAGTTATGCCGTCGATTGTTACGCCGGCTTCGGTGTTTTGCGGACCGTCGCACGAGGCAAACTTCGCTACAAAATTTGTGTTGCACAGCGATACGGTGCGCGGATTATCGGTATTGCCGTCCGCCCACGATACGAACACGCTGCCTGCCTTGGGCAATGCCGCAATTTTTGCCGTGTTGCCTGCAAGATACTCAAGCACAACCGCCGAGCCGAGCGAAACGGGGTTTGCCGACACATTGCCGGTACCGGTGCAGTCGCCCGTAATGCCCTGAATGGCGTAAAAATCTTTCCAAACAGCGGCAGTTTGGTAAGCCGACAGCGAACCCGCAGGCACTGCCAACAGGCAAGTCTGCTTGTTTACGCCGGTAAATACATTGGCATTAATGGTTTGCGGCACGGCCACTTTGTTGGTAATGGATTGTAAATTTACACAGCCGCTAAATAAACTGGCATTAATTTCAGTAACATTACTGCCAACAGTCAGTGTTTTTAGCGTGATAATTCCATCGAAAGGGATGCTGTTGGAATGAAAACTTATTTTTCTTCCGAGGTACAGAGTTTCAATAGAATTGTTTGAGAAATAATTTTCATCAATCTGGTTGCCAAATTGCAAAGTAGTAGAGCCATCTGCAAAAGTAACGGTTTTCAAAGCCGTGTTGCCGACAAAAGCATCGTATCCGATAGAGGTAACCGAATTTGGTATGGTTATGGACGGTATGGCAGTGCCTTTAAAAGCATAATTGCCGATAGCGGTTACTGTATTTGGAATGCAGTTTAGTGAAGACAAACTTTCGCAACCGTTAAAAGCATTTCCACCAATAGTGACAAGATTACCCGAAGCAGGCAGCGTAACAGAAGCAAGTCTGATGCAACCTTTAAACAAATTGCTTCCAATTGCAGTAACCGGACTACCAATAGTTACTGTTTGCAGTGAGATTATTCCATCGAAAGGGCTATCAGGATCATAACTTGACTCACCATTAGCACCACATCGTATTTTTCTGCCAAGATATAATGTTTCAATAGAATTGTTTGAGAAATAATTTTCATCAATATGGTCACCAAATTGCAAAGTAGTAGAGCCGTCTTCAAAAGTAACGGTTTTCAAAGCGGTGTTGTTTGCAAAAGCATCATTATCAATAAAAGTAACCGAACTCCCGATAACTGCGGAAGTCATATTGGGACAATTTTGAAAAGCAGACACGCCAATAGTTGTAAGCGCACTGCCGTGCTGAAAGCGCGTAAGTCCGTCACATTCGGCAAAGGCTCTCTCTCCAATCGTTTGCAACCCACTGAAAAGATAGTCCAAGTCCAGCGTGTTCATCAGGTGGTCGCAGTTATAAAAGGCGTAATCGCCGATAGAAGTAACCGTCGTGTTGTTTACCGTGGTGGAACTGCTGTTTACATCAATAAAGCCCTGCAAATTAGTACACTCTGCAAAGGCATAATTGCCAATGCTTGTTACGCCATTGTTTATGGCTATGGTTTGGATTTCCTCATGGTAAGAATACCATGGTGGACGACTGTCACGATATGAGAAATAATTGCTCATCGTCCCTGTTCCGCTGATAGTCAGCCTGTGGTTTGAACTTGTGTAAGTCCAAGTCAGGCTTGTTCCGCAGGAACCGCTCTCGTCGGCAAAAGCCGGTACTGCGCCCGCCGTCATAAGGCAGGCAAGTAAAACTGTGCAGATTTTTTTCATCATTTTATCCCTGAATACGTGTCGGGCGCAACTGTTTGATTAAACTGTTAATAAATCACTCGGCTTTTTCGTAATGAATGTCCGCCAATCCGTTTTTGAGTTCTACGCTCGGCGTAAAGATAACTTTTGCCGAGATGGTTTCCGTTTTGAAGTCGGCGGGTGCGCCCGCGCCTTCGCCGGAGAGATTCAGGCGCGTCGTGCCGAAGTCGCCCAACTGCACGCTCATTCCCAGTTTGAGGAAAGTGGGCAGTTCTTCCATAAAATTGCTTAACACATTCTCAATGTCGCCCTTTGTGAGCGACGAGCGTCCGGCAATTTCCTTTGCCACGTCTTTGATTGTGAATTTACCCGTATTTACCGCGCTCGGATAATACTTCTTCGGCGCGGAGGGCTGATTGGGTACGCCCTTTTCGACTAACTTGAATTTCATTTTGATAAAAATTTATTGGTGAAACGTTATATTGAAATTTCCATAAGGACGCAGGTAAATTTCCGTAAGGACAGAAATAAATTTCCGTATAGACAGAAATTTATCTGCGTCTATACGGAAATGCAAGCCAATTCTTTCCCTGCAATGCTTTAATGCGGAGAAAGATCGTAATGTATTGATAATCAGCGAATTAACGGGGGGGGTAAATTTCTTTCAGACCGGCAAGCGGACGCCGCGCGGCTGCGTTTCGGGCAGCAGCGGAGTTAGAAAGGGCAACCGAAGCAATATATGTGAATCTTGTCGTAACCATTCGACAAATAAATTCTTAAAGTGCGGCAAAGATAAGTATTTAAGTTTAAACGGTAAAGTATCAGGAAGTATTTATTTATTTATTTATTTTTTATTTTTTTGCCATGGAGCAACCGTATTCCCGGTTTTCCCCCTATGTTCCGTCCTGAAATAACGTTACAGGACGGGACAAACCTAAAATCAGAAAAACATAGAATGCCTGACCGTATGAATTGCCTCCTTCATTTATCCTGCATCTAAAAAAGTTTAGATAACTTCTTTGTAAAAAAGAAAATGTATCGTACATTTGCCTTTGTTTTATCGCTAAGAAACAAATAATACGGTGGCAAAGCCAATAATGGAAGGAAAAAGTAAACGGCTTGAACAAAACGAGATAGAAATTGCGAGTGTTTATATCGGGACGCGCTTTTATCCTTATTCGAAGAATTATTTCAAGAATAAAAATATAAATGATATATCTTATGATTGACGAAATTTTGTTAAAACAAGTAAAAGCCAAGGCAAATACCTGGTTGAGTGAAGATTACGATGAAGACACTCGTAAAAAAGTACAGGAATTATTGGACAGGGAGAATACATCCGCTTTGATCGAATCGTTTTACAGAGATTTGGAATTTGGAACAGGCGGTTTGCGCGGAATTATGGGCGTCGGCTCAAACCGGATGAATATTTATACTGTAGGCGCAGCTACTCAAGGCTTGGCAAATTATTTGAAAAAAGAATTTAGCCATTTGCCTCAAATCAGCGTAGTAATCGGACACGATTGTCGAAACAACAGTCGCCTTTTTGCTGAAAAATCTGCTGATATTTTTTCAGCCAACGGCATCCAGGTATATTTGTTTCCAGCTTTGCGCCCGACTCCGGAAATCAGTTATGCTATTCGCCAATTAGATTGCCAGAGCGGTATTTGCATCACAGCTTCTCACAATCCGAAAGAATACAACGGTTACAAAGCCTATTGGAACGACGGAGCACAGGTAATTGCTCCTCACGATAAAAATATCATCGCAGAAGTAAATAAAATTTCGTCGGTAAAAGATATTAATTTCAAGGGACGACCTGAATTAATCCAATTGCTGGACAATAAAATCGACGAAGATTATATTCGGGACTTGCTCACGCTTTCGCTTGCAAAGGACGCCATCCGGCGCCACAAAAATATTAAAATTGTATATACACCCATTCACGGAACAGGTATTACCCTGATACCTGCAGCTTTAAAAGCGCTTGGTTTTGAAAATATCATCCATGTACCCGAACAGGACATTATCAGTGGGGATTTTCCAACGGTAAAATCGCCCAATCCCGAAGAAGCTTCTGCCTTGAAAATGGCAGTCGAAAAAGCGCTCGAAAAAGGTGCGGATTTAGTTATGGCTTCCGACCCCGACGCCGACCGCGTCGGCTCTGCTGTTCGCAATGAAAAAGGCGAATTTGTCTTGCTCAACGGAAACCAAACCTTGCTGCTGTTCCTCTATTACCTGATTACCCGCTGGCGAGAACTGGGAAAACTGACCGGCAACGAATATGTGGTGAAAACCATTGTTTCGACCGAATTAGTCAAAAGCGTTGCCAAAAAGAACGGCATCAAGTTGTTTGATTGTTATACCGGATTTAAATGGATAGCCGATGTAATGCGGCAAAACGAAGGTAAACGCATCTATATCGGTGGTGGTGAAGAAAGCTACGGGTTCCTTGCCGAAGATTTCGTGCGCGACAAAGATTCGGTTTCGGCTTGCATGTTACTGGCAGAAATTGCGGCTTGGGCTGCTGACAACGGAAAAACCGTTTATGAATTGCTACAGGATATTTATATCGAATATGGATTTTCAAAAGAAAAAGGCATCTCCGTTGTCAAGGAAGGAAAATCGGGTGCAGAGGAAATTGAAGCAATGATGAAAAACTACCGCGAACATCCGATAACCGAATTAGCCGGATCGAAAGTATTTTTCATCAAGGACTTTTCCAAACTTACCGGCACGGATACAGTCGAAAACGAACAAGTAACGCTTGACATGCCAACAACGTCCAATGTATTGCAGTATTTCTCGGAAGACGGCACCAAAGTGTCCATCCGCCCATCAGGCACGGAACCGAAAATCAAGTTTTATATCGAAGTCCACAGCAAAGTCAATTCGCGCGAAGAATTGGCGATGGCAGATGCCGCAGCAGAAGCGAAAATTGAGGAGGTGAGAAAATCGTTGGGAATATAATTGTCGATATGTCGTAAAAATAAAAGTTCATTTTTTCCCCCACGCGATGTTGCGGGAGAATTGTTGGCTGGTGCAAGTCTGCGTAAGGAAGGGATTTGGCTTTGCCGGGGTGTGTATAGTGAAAAATAAATATCAAATTCTATCTCTGAATTTTTGTAAAATAATACGTTAAAATTATATGGGATATAATCGTTCAATATAAAATTAACAGTTCTCAGATAAGGCGTGAATCAATCTTGATTGTTCGTATATTTTGGCAGAACGCAGCGATTTCACTTCTTTATTTTTCAAAAAGTTTGTGAGTTTCATAACCGCTTTCAAAAAAAGACACTACCTTTGCCTGCAAATAATCGTTGAAATAAAAAATCATAATATATGTTAGTAATAAAATCCTTGCATGCTTCTATTAATGGAAAAGAAATATTGAAAGGCTTGGATTTACAAATCCATACAGGAGAAGTTCATGCCATTATGGGCCCCAATGGTTCGGGTAAGAGTACTTTATCGGCTGTATTAGTGGGAAATCCCGCTTTCGAAGTTACTCAGGGTGAAATTCTTTTTGAAGGAAACGACTTGTTGAAAATGACTCCGGAAGAGCGTTCGTGGCGTGGAGTGTTTTTGAGCTTTCAATATCCGGTAGAAATACCCGGTGTAAGTATGGTGAATTTTATGCGGACAGCAGTGAACGAGCAACGTAAATATAAGGGTGAAAAAACATTGACTGCCGGCGAGTTTTTGAAAATGATGCGTGAAAAACAATCAATCGTCGAATTAGATAAAAACCTGGTGAACCGATCGGTCAATGAAGGATTTTCCGGAGGTGAAAAGAAACGAAACGAAATATTTCAGATGGCAATGCTCGCTCCTCGGTTAGCTGTTTTGGACGAAACCGACAGCGGATTGGATATCGATTCTCTACGTATTGTAGCCAACGGCGTTAATCATTTAAAACGCCCCGACAACGCAACAATTGTTATCACTCACTATCAACGATTGTTGGATTACATAAAACCAGACACGGTACATGTTTTGTATGATGGGCGAATTGTCCGAACAGGCGGTCCCGAACTAGCGATCGAGCTGGAAGAAAAAGGCTATGACTGGCTGAAATAAAAAATATAAATCAAGTCCAATAAGCGACATGCAACCGTACTTTTATAATAAATCCGCAGGTTTGCTAATCTGCGGATTTATTATAAAAAAATTATTGAGCAATTTCTTTTTCCTCCAGTTGGTCGCCGGTTTGTTTCACTAATTCGCGCAAGTAATTTTCATCCCATTTCGGACGATTGGGGTATTGCGAACCTCCGTACTCATTGGTAATAAACTGCCCGTCTTTTTCTTTTTTTATCACGCCGTCCATATATTTCACAATTAAATATTCGCCCAACCGTTTCCATTCGTTCAAAGCCGTTTGGGCAATATCCACGCTGTAATCTGTCAAATAAGCTACTGCTTTTTCTTTTCCTGATAATTCCATGGCGTACTGTTCTATCTTCGGTTGATTTTCCAGATAGCTGTATTCTAGTTTGTCCTGCAACAATTGTGCGTCTATAACCATCTGGTCATAGCGGCCATAAGACATATTGGCTACCCAGTTGTGTATCCAAAAAGCCGACGTCCATGAAAAATGAATAAAATCGCCGTTTCCTACGCGATAACATTCAGGCGTTTCCGTCATACAGGCATACATGGGCGTGAAAACCGTAAAACGCGCATCGTCTACGCCAAACCACAGTACACCGCCAATTGTGTCGGGAAGTTTATTGCGCATCTGTCCTACAAACGTAAAACCGGTTTGTTGTGTAGAAATCGGACGCTCAAAGCCGTATTTTTTGCCGTCCAATTCAAATGCCAGCGGATGAAAGCGATAAGGCGAATGAAAAGGCCCTGCCCCTAAATCTTTAGTCGGATCAAAAATTGTTCCTTCGTAGTGATTGCGCATCATAGTCATCAAATCTTTTACGTTCAATAGTTTATTAGGTTTGACATACAGCGGCATCGGCTTTGTTGTTTCTTTTCCTAAAACATAAGGAAGCCACTGGTCGGCGTTATCCACATATTGATTATAAAAGCTCCAGACTCGTGCTTCGCAAAAACGTAATCCTCCCCAATCTAACGGATTATAAGCTTTTGAAAAACTGAAATCTTTATCCGTTCCGTTATAATATCCCATTTTACGGGCAAAAGTGATTACATCTTTCGAATACAGGCAGTTTTCCCGATCGTTCAATGGAAATTGATGGATACGCGATTGGTTGGCATGGGCGGCGATACAATCATCCGGAATACGAACGGCAACCCACACAGCGCCTTTGTTTCCCGCTCCTTTTCCGATCATTTCCATAATCCAGACTTCGTTTTTGTCTCCAATCGAAAAAGATTCACCTTCGCTGCAATAACCGTATTTTTCTACTAAATCCGTTATGACATAAATAGCTTCTCGCGCTGTTTTGGAACGTTGAAGCGCAATATAAATCAAGGAACCATAATCTAAAACGCCGGTAGAGTCGATCAATTCGTGGCGTCCGCCAAACGTTGTTTCTCCGATGCAAACTTGATATTCGTTCATATTACCGATCACATTATAAGTTTCGGCTACTTGTGGAATTCTTCCCAAATATTTTCCTGTATCCCAGTCATGGACATCCAGCAGGGTTCCGGCTGGGTACTTAGTGGCAGGAAAATGATACAACTCGCCATACAAGGCATAAGAATCGGCAGAATAGGTTATCATTGTAGAACCGTCTGAAGAGGCCTTTTTTCCTACAAGGAAATTCGTACAGGCAAAAGAATCAGCAATTGCAATACAAGCAATTAGTAAGGTAAGTATTTTTCTTTTCATTTGAGTTATGTTCTTTAGTACAAGCAAAGGTAAGGTATATTCGGTAAATAAAAAAATATTTTTTTATTTTAACCTGACAGTCAACCATATCATTGTTTTCTGTGTCGAAATTTGCCATGAGTCTTTTTTTATATCTATTAAAATTTATTATAACAAATCAACTGTTTTTTTTAATTCAAAACCTTACACTCCTCTGTGACAATTTTCAACTTTTGAAGTGTCATGAAGAGAAAAAGGATATATTAAAACACATAAGCGTTTTTTTTAGAAATTTAGCCGAAATTTTTCTATTAAAGAAAGAGCTGAACTTTATTTGCAGACTATTGAAATTTTACAATCTAAAATCAAAGATTTAGAAAGAATTATTGAGGCTAAAGATGATTTAATACGAGTTCTTCAAAAAAATTAACACGTATCTTATATTTTAACACTTTATCCATGTAAATGTTTACTGTAGGAAAATGACATGCGTTCTCAAAACATTCAACACAATAGTAGGTACAATCAATTTAGAGTGGATACTGACGAGATGGATAATGGAACAGAAAGGTCATTATGTGAGGGCGATGTAATTTTAGCAAGAAGAATAGATTCTGAGTATTGGACGAAAAAACTAAATATTGAAAAGTGGCTTTTTGTTTTAGTTTTCAAAAATGGGGAATACATTATAAGGAAGATTATCGAGCATGATATAGATCGGATGTTCCTTTTATGCTATCCGTTAAATTTGATGTATGATGATTCTAAAATTTATTTGGATGAAATATCGGAACTGTACAATGTGATAAAAATTATAAATAGAAATACAGAAAATAATGAGCAAACATCTTGTGATGTGAATTATACATTGAGTTCATCGCAGAATAATGAATTGAAAACCGCTTTGAGTTTCATTACTATTACAGAGAAAAGAAATTCTGAGGATAAACTTGGATGTGGAGGTTTATTGGTAGTCAAAGATATAAACAATAAATTATCAGCTTTCGATCTTATGTGTCCTGTTGAACATAATAGTAGCACTATAATCAATGTAGATAATGAATTGAAAGCTACATGCAATAAATGTGGCTCAACCTATGAACTTATGAATGGTACTGGAACTCCCTTGTCAGGGACAAATCTTTCATTGAAAAAATATAATATTTCTAATAGTTAAGATAACGGATTAAAATTGAGTATCTTTGCAGCAGTGGATATAACTTTCATCGACATACTAAAATTTTTCCTGGCAGTCAATGTCCTGTTTTTTCCGGGATATATTTTCTTGTATTTTCATTTTAGATTCAGGAAGAAATATTATACCGACAAATTAAGTCTGATTCAAGCCTCTCACGATAAGAAAATTGATGAGTTGATTAATGAAGTCGAAAAATCAAAAAAACTCTTTGCTGTCAATGCTGTGTCAAAACTACAAAAGGCTATGATTGCAGCTAACGAAACTGGTACGCAATAAAAGTTACAAACAAAATTCACCAACTTCCTGAAGAAAAGGAAATGACAGAATCTGAAATAACAGGAAAGATAGACGAACTACTCGATTTACTCAACAAAAAGAAAGATTCACGCCCTTAACTCAGAAAACCCTGCAAAAATCACTGCAAAGATAAAGGAAAACCCCTTGTAAATTCGCTGATTTACAAGGGGTTTAATTTGATTGGATGTACCCTTAAACGTCCTTTTCTCGAACCAATTCCTACATGATTTGGACTTAATTTGGGAGTTGCGAGAATGGATACCGAATCCATGAGAATTTGATATTTCCTTCAGAATATCTTCTAA
>JAIRPX010000308.1 GCA_031256775.1 Dysgonamonadaceae bacterium | reverse complement strand
TTACGCTGGGTTGAGGCGAACTAACCTTCAAATTGAGCATACTGCCCGAACAGATGCTGCTCATCGACCCGTCGGGAGTGCCATTTATGGTGAAATTAGGGACGTTGATTGTGCCTGCGTTTGCATTGGGATCTACCTGAACAACAACTGGATTGGAAGGTTTGGACATACAGTTTCCGTCTTCGACAACAGCAAAATACTCTCCTAATCCTGCATTATTATAGTTCAAGCCTGTAGTCGTTGTCCTGACTCCGTCTTTGTACCATACGATTTGTGAACCGCTTGGAATTGTTGCTATTGCGGTAAGTTTCACCGTACTTGTTTGAGTGCATACAAGTCCGTTATTTTCTGCTATAATAACCGGGATTTTTTCCGGCGCAACAGACGAAGAAGCAGTTATATTCATCGTATCCGGTTTAAAAAACGTACAGCCAACTTTGTTAGCATACACGATATATTTTCCGGCGCTAACGGCTACGAGCTTGGTTCCCGTGCCTATTTCATTGCCATTCAGCGTCCAGATATAATTTCCGGAAGGATTTCCATTTAAATAAAGATAAACGGCGCCGCCCGAACAGAGGGTTACCGGATTCTTATCAGCCATTATTTTGGGTGCAGAAGCCGAAGCGTTGCAACCGTTGATGTCTCCATCCTGTGTATAGAAAAACACCTGACCTCTTCCACAAGGGGAAGTAACCATAAGAACTACGCTACGTTCTGATGCTCTGTTATTTGCATCAAAAGTAATGGTGAACGAGCCTGTGCCAGCATTGTCAATTCTCAGTTGAGCATATTCCGAGCCGGAAATTAAATTAAAGGAATAAACGCCGCCTGTCGTACAATCTGGGTCTGTCACCGTACAGGAGATGGAACCTCCCTGAAATGCGACATTCGAAGCTGGGGAGCAGGTGGAAGTAAAGATACTGCTTTTTCCGTCGTTCACGCTCCATTTGTAACCATCCCACACATAAACACCTTCGCCGCTTCCGCCAGCTAAAGATGTATTTGTATTATAAACGACCATACCTTTCAGATTGGGATAATTATCGCGTTCTGCCGGAGTAAACGAACCGATAAAATTAACAGGTATGGAATCCATGTTTGTAATATATACATTAGGCAACAATAGTCCTCCATGCACAACTCCTTTAGGGTTAAGGTCGAGATAAACCCCTTTTTCAGGGTCATCGTTTGCGCCGATAGTTACCTGCGCCTGCGACGTTATAGAAAAGCAGGCAAAAATTACACATAAAAGCCTAAAAAGGTTAGACTTTTTAGAAAAACAAAGTAGCTTCATTTTTAAATTAATAATTAATATTTATATTGTGTTATATCCTAAATATTACATATCAGAAAGTAAATTTTTAATCAAAAATTTGCTCTAAAATCATAGATATTCAAAAAAATATAGCGAAAAACGGATGCAAAGTTAAGCAGTGTTTCACCAAAAAAAAAGTTTTATCAACCCTAATAATGACAATAATTGAAAAATATTTCACGTATTGAGTCTCGTTTTTTCTGGTTAATTCCTAAAAAAAAACATAAAATACATTTATTGTGTTTTTTGAAAGAACAAACGTCATAAAATGCAAATGAAATCTGCCAAAAGTCACTTTGCGTAAAAAAAAAAAAAAACGGAGACACGAGATACGGTGAACGGAACACGTAGTTTTCAGTTTTTTTTCTGGATTGCTTCAGGCTTCGCCTTCGCAATGACGATTCGCGGTTTGCTGGCATAATCTTAATGGCACGGATTGCAAATACGCGCCAGCTAATTCATAATTTATAATTCCTAATTCACAATTACCCTATCGCCTTTTTTTGTTATGTATAAAATATTTATTACTTTTGCCTGTCAATATTTGAGAAAAAAAATTATTACATACATAAAAAAAGTCATGAAACAATTCGTAATCATTTTCAATTTGTTTATTGCGTTTTCTTTTGCAGCAAATGCAGCCCGCATTGATTCTATCAGTATAGAAAGTAAATCAATGAAAACAGGAGTTAAAGCCCTCGTTATCATTCCTGATGTAGCATTAACAGCGCAATCCTGCCCTGTTATTTATTTATTGCACGGATATTCAGGGAATGAAAAGCAGTGGATAGGGATAAAGCCAAATCTTCCTCAGATTGCTGATAAAGAAGGTATCATCTTCGTATGCCCCGACGGGAAAAACAGCTGGTACTTAGACAGTCCTCTCGACACAACATCACAGTATGAGACATTCATTTCATACGAAATGATTGAATATATTGACAGTCATTATAAAACATTAGCCGACAGGAAGCATCGGGCTATTACGGGACTTAGCATGGGCGGACACGGCGCCATGTTCAACGCTTTCCGTCACAAGGACGTATTTGGAGCGGCTGGAAGCATGAGCGGAGCAATAGACATTCGCCAGCGGGACAACAATTATGGATTGGTGCATCTGTTGGGCGATATATCCAAAAACAGACAAAACTGGGAAGCCAATTCTGTTTTGAATCAGCTTAACAGTCTTTCCAGCGGTGATTTAGCTATATGTTTCGACTGCGGAATAAACGATTTCTGTTTCAAGTATAACGAAGATCTGAACGATGCTCTTGTCAAGAAAAATATCGCTCACGATTATACTGTCAGACCTGGCGAACACAATGCTGCCTACTGGAAAAATGCTATTGATTATCAGATCCTTTTCTTTAGCAAGTTTTTTCAGAAACATTAATATCTCCTTTCAGGCTATCGAATATCTCCCGCAGGGCAATATTTTTTTCTCTTGCCAGACGGGAGGCATCGTCGTATTCAAGCGTTACGCGAAGTGCGCCATCATAGCCTGTTTCCTTAGCCTTAACTTCGCCATAAGGTGTTGATACCGTTACCGTTTTACGCGGAAGACATGTCCGTTCCGCCCTATATTTACGCACACCGATAGTTGACGTTTCCCGATAAAGAATATCTTCCATTACCGGAACTTTATATTCATCGCAAATAATAGTTATCATCGTTGCAGGACGGCATTTTTTCATATATACCGGCGTGAAAAACACATCGCGGGCGCCAGCTTCAAAAAGTTTTTCCATAGTATAAGCTATAATTTCCGGCGTCGAATCGTCAATATTTGTTTCAATGACTGTTACCGTATCCTGATTCATATCCGTAAGCGCTTCTCCTTCAATTATCCTTAAAAGATTTGGTATTGGAAAATCCTTTTTCCCTGCGCCATATCCTGTCTTTATTATTCTCATCTGAGGCATTACGCCAAAGCTTTCAGACAATTCGGCAATAATAGCCGCACCTGTTGGAGTTATCATTTCTCCCTCTATATCAAGTTGTTCAATTTTAATATTGCTGGAGCTAAGAACTTCTGTGACAGCTGGAACAGGAACAGGAATCATTCCGTGCTGACATTCCACAAAACCGTAACCGTCGTGTAGAGTTGAAGCCATAATTTTGTCGGGCTGCAAAATATCAATACAAATGGCAGTTCCTACAATATCAATAATAGAATCGACTGCTCCAACTTCGTGAAAATGAACTTTGTCGGGAATTGTTCCGTGCGTTTTTGCTTCCGCTATAGCTAAACGCATAAAAATCCGTTTTGCCAATTCTTTGGCGTTATGCGTAATGCCGCTTTTATCAATAATTTGTATAATATCGGTCATATTACGATGATGGTGATGATGGTGGTGATGATGCGCGTCATCTTCATTTTCATGAACAATAACTTCTATTCGCCTGGCGCCAATTCCATGTTTGAAAACAGAAGAAAATACAATCTCCCACCCTTCCAGACCAAGTTTATTAAGCTCATTGATAAACAGGTCTTTGTCTATTCCCAGATCAATCAAAGCAGAAAGCGTCATATCGCCGCTAATGCCTGAAAAGCAATTAAAATATAAGATTTTCATATTGTTGTTTTTTTAGTAAACGAGTTGACAGTAAACAAGTAAACAGTAAACAAGTAAACAAGTAAACAAGAGAACGAGTAAACGAGTAATAAGTAAACAAGTAAACGGATTAACTATGAGTAAATAAACGGGAATAAAGATGAAAAAAAAATTCTCGTTCACTTTTTTACTTATTACTCGTTCTCTCATCTCTCGTTTACTCGTTTACTTATTACTCGTTTACTAACCTCTCGTCTACTCGTTTACTTATCTCTCGTTTACTCATCTCTCATTTACTCCTATTTATACTACTTGCTATATATGCAGCTCCGAATCCATTGTCGATATTTACGACCGCCACGCCATTTGCGCACGAATTAAGCATGGAAAGCAGCGCCGTCACCCCGCCGAAACTTGCTCCATACCCGATGCTTGTAGGCACGGCAATAATTGGGCGATCAGTTAATCCGCCTATAACACTTGGCAAGGCGCCTTCCATTCCTGCAATAACGATGATGACATTAGCAGAGGCGATTATTTCCAATTTTGCCAAAAGCCGGTGAATACCCGCCACCCCTACATCACACAGTTTTTCAACTTCATTACCAAGAAACGCAGCCGTTACAACAGCTTCGTCGGCAACTGGAATATCCGATGTGCCTGCCGTAATAACTAATATTTTTCCTGTTCCGTTTTTTTCAACAGGCTGACGTTGAATCACTATCGTGCGCGCCGAAGGATTCCACTGTGCATCAGGATAAATTTCCAGTACGCTTTGAGCAATTTCTTCCGTAGCGCGTGTGGCAAGAATATTGGAATTTCCCGTATCAATCATGTTTTCTATGATTCCTTTCACCTGGCAGGGATTTTTTCCTGCGCAAAAAATTACTTCCGGACAACCAGTACGCAGTTGCCTGTGATGATCGACAAGCGCGTATCCCAAGTCGTCGAAGGGCATTGTCTTCAATTTTGCGGCAGCTTCATCAACAGATATATCGCCGTCGCGTACATTTTTCAATAACTTTATGACGTCCATTCTCTTTCGGTTGAGTATTCTTTTTTCGTTGCGTTAAATAATGAACAGCAAAGGTACATGAAAATTTTTAATTACACATAAACGGATAAAAATTCTTCGGGTTGCTTCAGGCTTCGTCATTGCGAGCCGTTTACGGCGGAAGCAATCCAGGAATACGGAGACACAATGAACGGGTTTTCGCTGGCGCGGATTTTGCAACCCGTGCCGTCATAATAGTCTTTCCTTTTTTTGAAAGTTTTCTATAAAAAACAAAAAAAAGCATCATATAATTGGAAATCATACTTATTCACACTACTTTTGCAACTTATTTTGTTTTTTTGATTAAATTATGAATATCCAAGATATAATTCAGAAGGATTTAGAAAAGCTGTATGCCGAAAATATTTCTGTATCAATGATTCAGCTACAGAAAACAAAAAAAGAATTTAAGGGTCATTTCACACTGGTGGTTTTTCCCCTGTTGAAAATTTCCAAAAAAAGCCCCGAACAAACGGCAACGGAAATAGGAAAATATTTGTGCGATAATGAATCTTTTATCTCCGAATTTAACGTGATAAAAGGATTTTTGAATTTGGTTATTGCTCCATCATACTGGATTGATTTATTGAACAGTATTAACCTTGACCAAAATTACGGTATTAAAAAGGCTGGCGAAGATTCGCCTTTGGTTATGATTGAATATTCTTCGCCCAATACCAACAAACCCCTGCATCTTGGACACATACGAAATAATTTGCTGGGATACAGCTTGTCTGAAATCATGAAAGCCAGTGGATATAAAGTAGTGAAAACCAATATAGTAAACGACAGGGGTATTCATATCTGCAAGTCCATGCTGGCATGGGAAAAATGGGGAAACGGCGAAACGCCACAGTCTTCAAATAAAAAAGGCGATCATCTGATTGGCGAATATTACGTAAAATTCGATCAGGAATACAAGAAGGAAATAACCGCTCTGGAAACCAGCGGATTAACCAAAAAGGAAGCAGAAGAAAAATCATCCCTTATGGCTGAAGCCCGTGAAATGCTTCGCAAATGGGAGGCAAACGACAAAGAAACGGTTTCGCTTTGGGAAACGATGAACTCGTGGGTTTATGCCGGTTTTGATGAAACTTACATGGCTCTGGGAGTGGATTTCGACAAAATATATTATGAATCGCAAACTTATCTTGAAGGAAAAAATAAAGTTCTGGACGGCTTGGAAAAAGGCATTTTTTATCAGAAAGACGACGGTTCGGTTTGGGCAGATTTAACGGCTGACGGTCTGGATGAAAAACTTTTGCTGAGAGCCGACGGCACTTCCGTTTATATGACCCAGGATATTGGCACCGCCAAATTGCGTTTTGATGATTACCCTATTGATAAGATGATATATGTGGTTGGTAATGAGCAGAATTATCACTTTCAGGTTTTATCTCTGCTGTTAGATAAATTGGGCTTTGCCTTTGGAAAAAGTCTGGTTCATTTTTCCTACGGCATGGTTGAATTGCCCGAAGGAAAAATGAAATCGCGCGAAGGAACAGTGGTTGACGCCGACGATTTAATTGAAGAAATGATTAACACAGCGGCAGAAACCTCCAAAGAACTGGGAAAATTAGATGATTATACGGAAGAAGAAGCTGCCGAAGTTTTCCGCATTGTAGGTTTGGGCGCTTTGAAATATTTTATTCTGAAAGTAGATCCGCGTAAAAATATGGTTTTCAATCCTGCCGATTCCATTGATTTCAATGGGAATACAGGTCCTTTCATTCAATATACCTACGCGCGTATCCGGTCGGTATTGCGACGCAGCAATGATGAAGGATGTCTCTATACCCCGATAAATTCCGATATTAATATCAACGAAAAAGAAGAAAACCTGATCCAGGCGCTGTCTGAATTTCCTGAAATAGTAGAAGAAGCTGCAAACAGTTTAAGTCCTTCTGTAATTGCTAATTATATCTACGATCTGGTTAAAGAATACAATCAGTTTTATCATGATTATACCATTCTTAAAGAGAAAAACGAAGAAATAAAGAAACTTCGTCTAATCCTGTCTCTTAACGTTGGTAAAGTTATAGAAACAGGTTTCAGGCTTTTGGGAATCCGCGTTCCGGAAAAGATGTAAAAAATGCCTTAAACGTAGAGACATCCCCATTGGGCATCTCTACTTATTTTCGTGCGCGCAGCAAATCGTTCATCATGTCCTGTGTCTCGTACATCTTCATTATGAAGGCGAAGCATGAAGCAATCCAGAGAATTTTTATCCATTTGTGTATAATTGAAAATTTTCATGTATCTTTGCCGGATAAATTCAATATAAATATGAAAATCAAAGTTATTAACAAATCCAGGCATATTCTACCCGAATACGAAACGCCACATTCGGCAGGACTGGATTTGAGAGCCAATATTGACGAGCCGGTCACTCTTCATTCTCTGGAACGGGCGCTTATTCCTACGGGAATTTTCATTGAATTGCCCGAAGGCTATGAAGCGCAGATTCGTCCCCGTAGCGGACTGGCTGTTAAACATGGCATTTCAATAACAAACGCGCCGGGAACAATAGATTCGGATTATCGCGGCGAAATAAAAGTTATTCTCGTCAATCTTTCCAAAGAACCTTTTGTCATCAACGACGGTGAACGCATCTGTCAAATGGTTGTAGCCAGACACGAAAGAGTGGAGTGGGAAGAAACCGGTGAATTGAACGCTACCAAGCGTGGCTCAGGAGGATTTGGTCACACAGGAACATTATAAAAGCATGATGCGCATTTCACCGTTCATATTATTTTGTCTGTTTGCTGTTCATTTATATGCTGATACAACAAAAGATAGCCGTACCGACGCCCGCAAGTTCGATTATTTCTACCTCGAATCTTTGCGATTGAAACAGAATAACGAACCGACAAACGCTTACAATCTCCTTCAATATGCACTTAAGATTGATTCTACTTCTTCTGCCGCATTGCACGAAATATCCCAGTATTACCTCCTTCTGAAAAAGGATTCGCTGGCGCTTGACGCTTTGCAGAAAGCTGTAAAATACAGTCCCGACAAATACGAATATAAAATAGCGCTTGCCGATTTATACCGGGAAACGCAAAAATTCAACGAATCAATTACCATATATGAAGAATTGGCAAAAAAATATCCCGCAAAACCGGAAATACATTTTTATCTGAGCAATTTATATATTCGCGTAAACCAGATGGATAAAGCGATAGAATCGCTTGATAATCTGGAAAATAACATGGGAGTAAGCGAGGCTGTTTCCATGCAAAAATATCAGATCTACAACTATATTGATAAAAATGCAGAAGCGGTGAAGGAAATTGAAAAACTTTCGGCAAAATTTCCAACAGAAGCCCGTTATCCTATAATTATAGGCGATATGTACCTCGAACAGGGCGATACCATTCAGACATTAAAATATTATGAACAGGCTCGCAAACTGGATTCAAATAATCCTTATTATTTTCTGGCAATGGCGCGCTATCATGAATATCTCGGAAATAAAGAAGCCGTTGTTCATGAAATAGACAAAGCTCTACGAAACAATCAGTTGGAAATTGAAACCAAATTAGACATTTTAGGAAAATACATTCAAAATCTTCGTCAGACTCAAAAAGACGTGGACAGCGCAAACGCCCTTCTGGAGACACTGCTGGAGCAACATTCTCAGGAAAAGGAACTTAACATGATATACGGCAAATTCCTTTTATCTCAAAATAAAGTAGAAGAAGCTAAATTCCAGTTCCAGATAGTAACGGAAGGCAAGCCAGACATTATTTCCGCGTGGCGGGAACTTTTGAACATTGCGTTGAAAGAAGGCAACAGGAACGAAGTTATAGTTTTATGTGACAATGCTTTAATTCACTTTCCCGATGCTGTTGAATTTTATTATTATAAAGGTATGTCCTATGCTTTGGAAAAAGAATATAAAACGGCTCTGGAAGTATTCAAGAAAGCTCTGGATTTTATACCTGAAAATAACCGCACCGCATTATCCAGCTTTTACGGTCAGATAGGCGACATGTATCATTATTTAAATGAAAAAGAAAAGGCATATCAAGCGTATGACAACGCTTTGGAATACGATGATTCTAACGTATTAGTACTCAATAATTATGCGTATTTTCTATCATTAGACGGGGAAAATTTAGACAAAGCCGAAAGGATGAGCGCCAAATGCGTACAGGCGCAGCCTAACAACGCCACTTACATTGATACTTATGCCTGGATATTTTTTCAAAAGGGAAATTATTCCTTAGCAAAATTCTATATCGAAAGCGCCCTGTCGAAAAGCAGAGACCTGAGCGGCGATATTACGGAACATTATGGCGATATTCTTTTTATGACAGGAAATGTGGATAAAGCTGTAAACGAGTGGAAAAAAGCTCTGGAATTGAAAGAAACAGAAGGCATTGACACAAAAACGCTTAAAAAGAAAGTTCAAAACGAAACATATTATGACGGGAAGGAATAGGCATATTTTTTTGATTTCACTATTTTCAGGATTATTAATTTTGGGATTGAACGCCTGTAAAAGCTCCAAAACGCAAACTCAAACCCAGATTGCCCTGCCTGAAAAAAACAAAAATGAACGGCTGGACATGATTATTAATCAAACCCTGCAATTTGAAACATTTTCTTCAAATTTGAATTTTACGTTTAAATCCGGAAAAGATAAGAGCCTTAGTGTTGACGGTAATTTAAAAATGATCAGGAACCAGGCAATTCAGTTGTCGCTGAAAATTCCGCTACTTGGAACGGAAGCTTTTCGCATGACACTAACTCCCAGTCAGATAGTAGTTATAGACAGGATAAATAAACAGTATCTTAGCGAATCAATGGACAGTATAAAACAGAAAGCCCCTTTTGATTTCGACTTCTACAGTTTTCAGGCGCTGTTGAGCAATCAGCTTTTTATTGCCGGAAAAGACCATATTGCTCCCGACGACTATTCATCGTTCCGGATAGAGGAAGATTCTTATTTCGTTAATATTGAAAATACAGATACTTACAATACGCGATATGCCTTTACCAGCGATTATACAAACAGGATTATTAATGCGCAGGTATATAAGGAAGAATGGAGCGGCAAAATGCTGTGGATATATGAAAATTTCGGTTTGACGGATAATAAACGGCTGTTTCCCATGACGATGAAAATGGAACTGAATCTTCCGGATAATAACATTCAAATGAACCTGTTGTTTAAGGCGGTCAATATTGATCATCCTTTTGAATTAGACAGCAAATATCCGTCCAAATACAGTAGGGTAAGTTTGCGGGATATTGTTAAAATGATTAAAATTTAGATATGAAATTCCGGCTACTCTTTCTGATATTATTGTTGAGTCAATGGTCGATAGCTCAGACAAAGCAGGTCAACGATCTGGAACGTAAGCGGCAAGCTCTTTTGAAAGAAATCGAAACAACAAACCAGTTGCTGTCCGAGAATATAAAAACGGCAACAAACGCTTTCAACAGACTCAATCTGTTAAACCGGCAAATCGCCACCCGAAAACAAATCGTAGAAACATTGAATCAGGAAATAACCGCTATCAATGAAGGAATTATCAAGAAAGAAAACGAGATAGCCAATCTTGAAGAAAAATTGCAAAAGAAAAAACTGAATTATATTGCTTCAATTCAAAAAATATATGCTTATAAAAACAGCGGCAATAAATTCCTGTTTATTTTTTCCGCCAAAAGTATTAACGAATCGTACCAGCGAATTTTATATCTGAAAAAATATTCGCAGTGGCAGAAAGAAATGTCTGATGAAATTTCCGCCCAGCAAAATCGGGTCGCTATGGAAAAACAGTCGCTGGAAAAAGAAAAAACAGTCAAGCTCAGCCTTATCAATGAAAGACTTAAAGAAAAAGAACGCTTAGGCGAAGAAGAAAAAGCGAAGAAAAATGAAATAGAAATCCTGACAAAAAACGAGAAAAAGCTGCGAAAAGAATTAGTTCGGAAGAAAGCGGAAGCAAAAGCGCTTGACCAGCAAATTGATAAAATTATTGCAGAAGAAATAGCCGCATCAAAAAAGGCTGCCGCCACACAAAATAAAGTGGAAAGAAAATCCGAAAACAAAGACGGTTACGCAATGACAAAAGAAGAAAAAAAACTGTCTTCGAACTTTTCGGCAAATAAAGGCAAACTGCCTTTCCCCCTGAAAGGCAAATACAAAATAGTAGAATACTTTGGCATAAATAAAGATATAAACTTAAAAGGAATTGAACGTTATAACAACGGAATTGAAATAGAAACAACCGAAGGCAACGAAGCTGTATCCGTATTCGACGGGGTTGTTTCAGCAATTTTCACAAAATCCGGTTATAATAATGCCGTTTTTGTTAAACACGGTAATTTTTTCACACTCTACGCCAATCTGGAAACTATTTACGTAAAAAAAGGAGATGTGGTAAAAACAGGTCAGCGTCTGGGTAAAATTTTCACGGACAGAATGGAAAATTCAACGCTGCTCCATTTTGAAATACGAAAGGAAAGGGAAAAATTAAATCCTTTATCATGGCTCGACAGATAGTCTGGATCGGAATTTACAGGATTAGAAGATTCTCAAGATTTTAAAAATAATCCTGAAAATCTTTTAATCCCGTAAATTTTGACCAGATTTAAGGCTATCCGGTTGCGTTTCTTTCTCTTCCTTTCGCTTGATTTGATGTAGCGCGTTGCCTCTATTTTTACGACCGAGTTCAGATTTTTCCATGCCGAAGCATTATCTATGAAAGAAAGGTCGTGATATACAGAGCATTTATGCTGCTCGATGCGCCCGTGTCCGACAAATGGTCTTTTGTCCGGTCAATGCGCGGATCTTTGTATGAATTTCTTTAGTATTTAAATATGTTAAATTAGATGTGTTTGCCCTGATACAATGATTTTTTGCGCTAATTCGCGGACAAAATATTATCTTTGTAATCTGAAATATAAAAAGGGTAAAAGGAATATAAAAACATAATACAGTCATGAAACAAAAAGTTATAATTTTAATCAGTATAGTTCTGCTTCCGGCTGCACTTACCGGATACGCTCAAAACAATACCGTTATCAACGCTTTTCCCTATATCGAAAGTTTTGAAGGCGCTTATTCATCATTCTGGAAAATTTATGATATTGACAATGACGGCAATTGCTGGAAAAATAATTCCGGATCGGTTTACATCAAAACGGGCGAACATTCAATCCAGCACGGAGCTGCCTTAACCGCTCAGGATGGCTGGTTAGTTTCGCCTGAAATAAGTATTCCTGCAAACGAAAACCTTAGTTTTTCGGTCTGGATGAAAAACCAGTTTTCCTATCCTGACTGTACCAACCGGATACTTATTTCCACAGGAAGCAATAATCCCGTTACTAACCGTAGCGATTTCGTGGAAAAATGGTCGTCCGCCGCCGCCACTGCCGAAATATGGGAAGAAATAGTAATTTCTCTGTCACAATACAAGGGAATGAATATTTACATCGCTTTCCAATACCAAACGCCAGGAAAAGGCGGACACGGATGGTTTATGGACGATGTAAGCATTATTTCCCTGCATGATTACGACGCAGGCGTTTCCGCCATCACGCAACCGGTGGAAGGAGCCGGTCTCGGCAACAGTGAAACCGTAACCGTGAAAGTGAAAAAT
>JAIRPX010000107.1 GCA_031256775.1 Dysgonamonadaceae bacterium | reverse complement strand
TTACCTTTTTCGTTGAGCAGTTCCACGTACAAAACTCTGCTCAGTGTATCAGGCATAAAATTTGAGGCATTGACTGCGTATGCTTTAAACCAAACGGTGTCGCCCAAAACATATCCCGTGTTGTCTATGTGGAGATAGGCTTTCTCCTGAGGAACAAGCCTGTTGAAAACATGGATATTAGCTACAAACTGTCGAAGTTTTCCGACGGCTTCCAAATCGGATTGGGCTTGCAGATTGGGTATTGCCGTGCAGACAAAAATTGCGATTAGCAAGAGAATATTTTTTATCATACTGTTGATATTTAAATGCAATGTTACGAATATAAACGTGTTTTATCAAATTTATGTGACATATTTATCAAATTATTTGGTTTCTCTTCGCTGGCGCGGGGCACAGAGACAAGATACACGATGAACGGGACATTGCCGACATTGACTATGTTGCTTCGTCACAGACATATATTTCCTTTTTACCGTGCGCTTACGCACACGGCTACAAAGATACTGGCGCTACGCGCCTTCTCGCAAAAACACAAGGTTTTGCAGATGATCCGTTTTTTCTGGATTGCTTCGCTAACGCTCGCAATGACGTTACACAAACCCGCGCCAGCAAAAACTGAAAACTGAAAACTGAATTTCTGGATTGCTTCACTAACGCTCGCAATGACGAAGCACAAAGTTGCGCCAGCAAAAACTGAAAACTGGAAACTGAAAACTGGAAACTGAAAACTATTTTACCCGTCTAAAAAACCGTTTTTTTTTTTTTTTGATTTATTTAACTTATTTTTGTTTTTATATGAGTGTTTAATTTTGTACTTTTGTATAATGAACATGAATATTATTAAATAAAATGAATCAGATATCAATGAGTAAAAAGTACTTGCCTATTACGGAATCATATTCCAGTAAATCATCAGTTTGTGATTTATTTTATTTTTTGTGTACTTATAATTTCGGAGCGAAGTTAACAGTGAATAGATACTTAGGTGCAAAAAAAAGTTTATTTTGTTGATTTTTAATGTTATAAATTATATATAAATATGGAAAATTCATACATTATTTTGTTATCGTTGTGTTTTTTACTAAATATGACAATTCTTTTTTCCAAAGATAAAAAGTCTTTACCTGATATTGAGGGTTTGTCGCTGGATAATAACTCAGCTCCTGTGAAAATACCTGATTTAACGCGGGGAACATGGAATAATTTAAATGGTTTGCAGAATTAAATTACAATAAATTTATGAATATGAATATGACACGAAAGAATTTTTTTTATGTGTATCTCCTATTCCTGACCGGTATGTTCGTTGCCTGTGCCGACGACTACTACTATAATGATAAGGAACCGGACAAGGACGTATTGGGTGATAACATATACGACTATTTGAAAAGCGACGGAAATTTCACGTATTACCTGCGGATTGTGGATGGGGTAGAAGACGCTGGAAGCAGCTATGCGGAAGTACTGAAAAAAACCGGAACAAAAACTGTTTTTGTGGCAGATGATAAAGCTTTCGAAGCCTTTTTCAAAAACAATCCCTATGGTATTCGGTCTTTTGAAGACTTAACTGTCACACAAAAACGTTCCATTTTATTCGCCAATATGTTGGACGATGCTTACCTTCTGGAAATGATGTCCTGCATACCTGGATCAGGCACTAATGCCCGTCCAATTCAAGGGACAGCCATGCGTCGTCCCAGCGCCTGGGCGTTGTTAGAAAGTGTTAAACATAAAACTGACGACGAGTTGCCGAATAATCCTTATTGGAACAAATATAAGAATAAAAATGGCGTCTATACTATAGACTATGGAAGGTGGACTATGGTGCATTTTTTGCCGCCACAGATGCTTGCACAAGGTATTTCAGGTGATGATTTTCGTTATCTGATGAAAACGGAAGAAAATCCGGAAGGTATTGTTTGGAATAAAGATGACGCCTATATTTTTAACGTAAAAATAGTTAAAAAAGATATTGCCTGCAAGAATGGATATATAAATGTTTTGGAAAAACTCCAGTTACCTTATGATAACATGGCGGACTATATAAAGAAGAACAAAGAGACCTCAATGTTTGTCACATTTATGGAACGTTTTTGCGCGCCATATTATAGCCAGAATAACACGCAGGCTTACAGGAATTTAAATCCTGATTTTCAAGACAGAATTTATGTAAACCAGTTCTTCACTGAGGGCTTATTTGAGCCTGATGAGAATGGATTACCGACAGGAAGTACATCTGTCGCCAATTATTTGAAATTCGATCCTTCGCAGAATACTACCTCGCAAACCGACATGGGGGTTATGTTTGTTCCGACCGACAAAGCGCTGGATGATTACTTCAATAAAGGCGCTGGCGTATTTTTGAAAGAAAGCTACGGTTCGTGGGAAAATGTACCCGACAACGTGATGAGTTTGCTGGTAAGCAATCACATGCAAAGATCTTTCCTGCAAGCAACGCCTATGAGATTCAACAAACTGGAAGACATTACCGGCGTATCCCTGAATATCAAAACGGAAGACCTGAAATATTCCATGATTTGCAGCAACGGAGCTGTATATGTGATGAATAAAGTGTATCCTCCCGTCGAATATTCTTCCGTGCAGGGACCTGTTGTTTTAAACAATAACACCCGCATCATGGACTGGGCTATCAGGAAAGGCGAATTTAATCTTTACCTGCTTTCAATGATCAATACGTTCAGCTTTTTTGTGCCGACAGATGATGTGCTTAACAATTATGTGAGCCCTGTTTCAATAGGGAAGGGAATACCCGAAAGATGGAAATTCAACTACAATAAAAATACGGTGACAGCTACTACTTACAATCTGGCGACAGGCGACAGTACTGGCTTTATTTCCAACGAATTTATTTTAATTAACATATTGAGTGATATTATAGATAACCATATCGTAGTAGGAAATATAGACGACGGCAGAACGTACTATCAGACAAAGGGTGGCGCAACTATTAAATTAGACAGGAGCGGAGGCTCCGGCGTCGGTCTTAAATTAGACGGAGGTGGAAACGGCGAAAGGAACGAAAAAGTGACAGTAACAAAAACTTATAACCAGGAGAACGGGATGACCTACCTGACCGATAAGATAATGTTAACGCCTACCAAATCGGTATATTCTATTTTACAGGAACACAGCGAGTTTAGCGAATTTTATGCTTTGTGTCGCGATGTAAAATCATTAAAAATAGGCGACGAAACATTTGGCGGAACAGTTTTTGAAGACCTCTCCGTCGGCATTGGTATTACGCCTAACGTTACATTCTTCAATACCTACAATTATACGGTGTATGTTCCGACTAATGCGGCAATGCAGCAGGCTCACGATGCGGGAAGGTATAAAACTCCCGAAGAAATAGAATCCCTGGATTTGGAAGACAGAGGGAAAGAGATGCAAAAGTTATATGAATTTTTGCGTTACCATTTTCAGGACAATTCCATATATATAGGAGGAGAGACTTGCAACGACAAATGGTATGAAACTGCTACCATAAATCCGGAAAACAAAAAATTCCGTCGGCTTTGGGTAACAAATTCAGGATCAACGATGACTGTCCGTTCCGAAAAAGGAGGCAATCCTGCCAAAGTGCTTACAGGGAACGGTTTGTATAATTTAATGGCGCGCGATTATATATTCAATAGTAAGGTGATTACATCTGCAAATTCAATTTCAACGTCTTCTTTTGCAGTAATTCACCAGATTGACGCTATATTGGACTTTAAATAAAATAACACATGATAATGAATAAAAAATGGTTGTATTTTTTGATAGGCATTCTAAGCAGTTGCCTGTCAATATTCGCACAAAGTGAAAGCGGCGAAATGATTCGTGGAAAACTTGCTTCCGAAAGCGGGGAAGAACTGGGTTTTGCAACGGTTTTGGAAGTGGATCAGACTGGTCGCGTGGTGAGCAATACTCAAACCGATTTAAATGGCGCATTTTCCATGAAAATCAAGAGTACGCGCAACAAATTGAAAATAACTTACATAGGATTTGTTACGCAGGAAATACCTATCGGATCAAAAAGAGATTTTTCAGTTGTCCTGAAAGAAGATAACGTATTGCAGGAAGTTGTTGTCGTTGCAAAGCAAACCGCATCAAACGGTGGTATGGATATTCCCGTCAAGGAAGTATCTTTTGCCATGCAGCGAATCAGCGCTAAGGCTTTCGAGGGAATGCAGGTGTCGTCGATTGACGATGCATTACAGGGGCATATTGCCGGGCTGGATATTGTAGGTTCGGGAAATGTCGGGGTTGGAACGCAGATGCGTATTCGCGGTATTGCTTCGCTCAGTACCAATTCAAACCCACTGATTGTGATTAACGGCATCCCGCGTGACGATATTTCTGCCAGCGATTTCGATTTCGCTTCGGCAACCGACCAGCAGTTTTCCGACTTGCTTATGATAAGCGTGGCTGATATTAAGGATGTTGTTGTACTGAAAGACGCAGGCGCTACAGCTATCTGGGGTGCGCGCGGAGCCAGCGGCGTTCTGCTGATTACGACTAATAAGGGAGCCAAGGGTCCCACTCGCGTAAACTACACCTATAAATATATGGGGCAAAAGCAGGGGCAGGGTATGAAAATGTTGAATGGCGACGACTACACCATGCTGATGAAGCAGGCGTATTTCAACCCCAACCAGAGCAACTCTACCTCCAACATACCGGAATTTAATTACGATCCGACTTTTTCGGAATATAAATATTACAATAATAATACCGACTGGCGGAACGAAGTTCTGCAATATGGTCAGACAAACGAACACAACCTGACGATTTCAGGCGGTGGCGATCGCGCCCAGTTTCGCGTTTCAGGCGGTATGATGTCGCGAACAGGAACAGTAATCGGTCAAAAATGGGATCGTTTAACTTCGCGAATGCAGCTTGATTATTATGTGTCGGACAGGATTATGTTTTCGTCCGAAGCCGCATTTACCTATTCCGACAATGCCCAGAACTGGGATGACGCAAGGGACACTGATGACGAGAATCTCAACAACAGCAAGAGTATTTTGTATATAGCTTACAAAAAGATGCCAAACATGGCTGTTTATAACAAAGACGCCAACGGGCAGGATTTGGACAGCTATTACAACATGCTGAGCAACTCCGTTCTTAAAAAGGGAGCGCAGGGAAAGTTGAGAAATCCAGTAGCTCAGGCGCGGATGGCAGTCAACAATAACAAGTCTTATGATATTAATCCTGTTTTACGTTTGCGCTACGACTTTATGAATCCGGAGAATATTGAAAAAATGCTGCGTTACGATGTGTATGTTTCTTTTCTAATGAACAACAGCAAGACGCACAAGTTTCTTCCCAAAGAATTATCCTCCGAACCATGGAACTCTCAATACCAGAACATCAACAGAGCAGACGATCATGATTCGGAAAGTTTCGGTATAAGATCTGAGAATCGTCTGCAATGGAAGCCCGATCTCGGCGCCGACCATAGCTTTCAGGCATACGCTTCCCTTCAAACTTCGTCGGGAAAAAGCAGCAGCCAGGATATGCTGGTTTATGGTTTTCCAACAGGCGGCATTCAGGAGCCTTCCGCCCCGTCTTATGTTCGCGAACTTAAAAGCGGTATTGGACAATGGAGTTCTTTAGCTGTTAGCACACAGTTGCATTATGCCTATCAATCCAGATACGTACTTGATTTAACATTGCGTCGTGAAGGTTCTACAAAGTTTGGCGAAAATCGCAAGTATGGCAATTTTCCCGGAGTTTCTTTGCGCTGGAATATTTCCGATGAAACATTCATGAGATCTATCCGCGAAAAAGGATTGACAATGCTTTCGTTTCGACCGAGCTGGGGTATTGTTGGAAGCGAACCTGCTTATGAATATCTGCATTTCAGCAAATATGCGCCATGGAGTGCATATTTGGGTAACTCAACAATTCGTCCCGAAAATATACGCCTTTCCAACCTGAAATGGGAAACCACTACCGAATACAATTGGGGTATGGACGTAGAACTTATGGATGGAAAGTTCACTATGGACGCCAATTTATATCGCAGGCTGACAGAAGATTTGCTGTTCCCCAACGCGCCTATTCCGTCTTCTTCCGGATTTTCAACTTTGACTTACCGGAACGTAGGTTCGATGAAAAATCTCGGTTGGGAAGTCAACCTGCACGGAAACAAATTTATCCGTATTGGCGACTTTTCTGTTGATGGCTATTTCAACCTGTCAAATTCGTCGAACACATTAGTTTCCCTGTCTTCGGACATACTGGAAGAACGTAACTCAAAATTTGAGTATGACAAGAGAAATGCTCCCTATCTGCAAATTTTAAAGGAAGGACATGCCTACGGTTCCATTTACGGTTTCCGCTATAAGGGCGTTTATCAATACAGTATGGATAATACCGATCTGGTTAACAGCAATTATACGCTTGGAACGGCTCCTGTTGCACGAAATGCGCAGGGCGAAATTATCCGCGACGCAAAAGGTTCTCCGTTGCCCATGTATTATAATTATGGTCCAAAAGGTATAAACTATCAGTTTGTTGGAGGCGATGCAATCTACGAAGATATTAATCACGATGGAAACATTGACGAACTCGACATAGTTTATCTTGGCAATTCCAATCCCAAGCTCACCGGTGGTTATGGCTTGACCCTGCGATGGAAATCGCTGTCGTGCAATGCCTATTTCAATTTCCGGTATGGAAACAAGATCATCAATACCACCCGCAGGGAAGCGGAAAACATGCTGACCGACAACAATCAGAGTATTGCCACCAACTGGCGCTGGCGTCAGGAAGGCGATATGACAAACATGCCGCGAGCGCTCCACGACTACGGTTACAACTCATTGCCGAGCGACCGTTATGTGGAAGACGGCTCTTTCCTGCGTTTCAAAACTCTGACATTCAACTATAATGTGCCTTCTAAATTTCTTAACAAATTCTATGTGAAGCAGATGAATCTTTATCTGACATTCACTAACTTGATGTGCTTCACCAAATATCAGGGTGAAGATCCGGAAGTTGGCTGGGATCGTTGGGGCGTTAGCAGGGATGAATCCATTACTCCGCGTCCGCGAGAATTTAATGTTGGTATTACGCTTGGTTTTTAAATTGAATTATATAGAAATAAAAGCATACATAAATTATGAAGAATATATTAAAACACATAATAGCAGGAGTTGCCTTGATGGTTCTGGCTTGCTCCTGTAATGATTTCTTAGATATTAAACCCTTAGACCGTATGGTTTTTGAGGATTACTGGAAAACGGCAAACGATGCGGAAGCAGTTGTATTGGCTTGCTATCGCGCAATGCAGGAAGACGGTTTCATGGAGCGTATTATTCTGGGCGGAGAGCTTCGTTCCGACAACGTCGTTGTTGATGCTGTTGGCGAATCACGGCTGGGATCGAGCGAAGACCAGAAAAATATCAATGACGCTAATATACGTTCAACCAACGCTTTGTGCAAATGGCTGGATTTCTACAGGGTTATCAATTATTGCAATGCCGTATTGAAATACGCTCCCGGCATAAGGGAATTAGACCCTGATTATACGCAGGGACGCTTAAATGCTCATCTGGCGGAAGCATTGACAATTCGTGCATTAACTTATTTTTATTTAGTGCGTCTCTACAAGGACGTCCCGTTTATAGATTTTCCATACGTGGAAGATTCCCAGGATTTTGTTGTGCCTCAAATGGATGGCGACGAACTGCTTTCGCATATAGTTGAAGACCTGAAAACAGCCGAAATTTATGCAATAAAAGCACGGACAAATTCTATTGAGCAGAGAGGGCGCGTATCTAAAAACGCGGTAAGGGCAATTTTGGCGGATGTTCTTTTATGGTTGGGCAGATACGACGAATGTATAGAAGCGTGCAATCGCGTCATGCCCGACGTGATTGAATTAGGACAGGTGATAAACAGCGAAAAGCTTACGGGTGCAGAACTTATGCTCATTAGTAACAAAGAGTATAATCTTAATTCTGCTAATTTGTTTTATCCATCTACCAGCACTTCTGTCAGAACAACAATGGAAAGCATTTTTGAATTACGGTTCAGTGCAACGAATGGAAAAAACAATGACAAGCTGAAAGAATTATATGGATCAGGACCTACTAAATTTGGAAAAATGATGGCAGCGCCTGTTCCGGAGTATGGACTTTTCAGTCAAAATGATTTCAGAAGAATAACTTCCTGCGAGGTTCCCCAGACTAATTCTGTCGATAAACTTTATCCTATATTCAAATATGTCGGAAGCAACATTGTGCTTAATATTAATGGCGAGCCAAGATATATATATATAGAAGGCAGTCTGGTTGTGCCGGGCTGGATTTTCTATCGTTTGCCGGATATTTACCTGATGCGGGCGGAAGCATATATAGAAAAGAATATGAGCGGCGCTGCCAGCGAAGACGATTTAAGAAAGGCGTTAGCCGACATAAACCTGATATATATGCGTTCTGCCCCGCTTGACATGCCTTTTGAATATGATCAGTACAATACGCCTGCATTGTTGCGGCAATTAGTTTTGGACGAGCGTCAGCGCGAATTTCTTTTTGAAGGCAAACGCTGGTTCGATTTGCTACGGATGGCGCGCAGGGACGAAAAAGAAATAAAAAATCACACGGAAATGCTTATGCTTGTTATTCGCAAATACGAAACGAACGGCGGAATAGTGCAAAGCAAACTGACTGATTTTAATGCACTCTATCTGCCTGTTTATGAAGGTGAATTGAAAGCGAATAGCGCTTTGATACAAAATCCGTATTACAAATAAAAAAAATATATCAGTATGAAAAAATATAAATTTAATAATGTCGCCATATTTGGCTTAACGTTGCTGTTCCTGATTTTTCAGGCATGTATTGACGACAGGGTGCTGGATTATGAAACCGAACACGACGAAACAGTTGCTTCATATCTTGAACTTTACCCTGAAACGTACTCGGAGTTTTTGAAATTGATGGATGCGGCTGGCGTCAGCGGTTTGCTGAGGGCGCGCGGTAATTATACCTGCTTTATTCCTACAAACGAAGCTGTTTTGAAATATTACGAAAGCAAGGGCGTTACGCTCGAACAGATGGATGAAGAAACTATTAAGGAAGTTGTTTTCAGTCATGTCATAAGTTTGAAGGAACTGCAATTGCCTTTCGAGTCGAATCTCTTTGGAACTCAGGGCGTTGGTCCGTCCATGTGGAAAAACCAGTACTGGGAAACGCGCGTCGATTCGATTGGAAATATCTACATCAACCAGACGTCGCAGCTACTGAAAGGCTCAATGGATATATCTGTTCACAATGGCATTATCCATACAATCAATCAGGTGCTGGAAGCTTCAAAGATGCGTTTATGGAACGTGCTGCAACAGAAAAAAGACCGTTTCTCGCTGTTTTTGCAGGCTATGGAGCTTACCGGACTGCATTATCAGTTGGATACCATTTATATCAATAAAGATTACGACCGCCGCTACAGGGAGGGATTGATTCCTGAAAAAATGATATCCAATTCTACGTTTCAAAATGAAAACAGCTATGGAGAGCCGGGAACAGGCACGCTGCTTACGCCCGATTCATGGAATATAGGCTTTACCGTCTTTATGGAGAGCGACGAAACTTACCGCAATGCAAACATCACGACTATAGACCAGTTGCGGCAATATGCCGAAGAGCATATTACGCCTAAAATTTCCGGAACTTTCGATGATCCGAAAAATAAGTATAACAGCTTGAACCGCTTTATAGCCTACCATATTTTAGACCGGACAATGGGATATACCGATTTCATACCGGGACTGTGGACGCGATATTTCACCAAAGGCGCAGTAATGACTGATTATAGCGAAACGTTAAGCCCTTATGGGTTGGTGGAATTTCAACGCGACGCTACAGGACCTGTATTGAACAAGCTGCGTAGCGGCGAGGCTGTTCGCATACTCGAAACGCAGGACAATGTGGCGGAAAATGGTATGTGCCACGAATTGGACAGATTGCTGCTATATGACGAAAATGTGGAGAACGACGTACTGAATAAGCGTATAAGGCTCGACGTCACCAACCTCCTGCCTGAATTATATACGAATCATATCAAGGGAAATGCTACGTATGAAGGTAAAAACGGCAGGATTTTTCCAGTTGGATATTTCAAGAACATGACGCAGCTGACGGAAGGAACGCAAATACAGTATGGAGGACCTATGTCTGGCTGGTATGATTTACACTGGGATGAAATCCTGATAGCCGGAAAATACGACGTTCAACTGCGTTTGCCGTCATTGCCCGAAGCTACTTATGAAATACGTATCGGTTACACCGCCAATAATGCGCGGGGCGTACTGCAAATATATTTTGACAACGAACCTGTAGGTATTCCTTTGGATATGCGAATTCCCGCTAACAATGCGAAAATCGGCTGGGTTGCCGACGGCTCCGACAAGGATGACCCCGATGGTATACAAAACGATAAAATGATGCATAACCGTGGTTATATGAAAGGACCTGCATCTATTACTTACGGTACACAACAGTCTCCGTTAAGAGGTTATAGCGCTTCGCTCCGTCGGGTTATAACTACTGTGCGCCTTGATCGCGACAGGGAACACTGGCTACGCTTCAAATCGGTACTGGAAACTGAAAAGCAGGAATTTATGTTCGACTGGCTTGAAATAGTTCCAACAGCATACAGAGATACGGAAGAAGGAACTGATTAACATACTTTAAAAAAACAATAGCAATGAAGAATATTAAAAATATAAAAATAAACATATTGTACGGAATGGCGGCTCTTCTCGTCTGCATGGCTGGAATTGCGTCCTGTTCCGAATCGGTTGAAGATCATTACAATGTAAGCGACGATGTTGCGGACAGGGTTTCGCTTTGGGAAATAATTTCGGAGAAACCGGAATTGTCGGTTTTTGCCGCGATGTTGAGAAAAACGTCCTGCGACCGCATGTTGTCGGGCGAGCAGTCATATACCGTATGGGCGCCTGAAAATGAAGCGCTTGCCGGTATTGACACAAGCAATATGGCAATGGTGACGGAGGTTGTTAACAATCATCTTGCCCGCTTCCTCTTTCCCGCATCGGGATTGATTGGTCAAAGTAAGGATATTTATATGACAAACGCCAAAAAATTGATGTTTGAACGCTCCGGCGAAGTTTACTCTTTGGCAGGTATCGAACTTTCTCAAAAAAATATTGCTGCAAGGAATGGAATCCTGCACACTGTGAAGGAAAGAATACCGTTTACCCCAAATCTGTGGCAGTTTTTAGATTTGCCGGGGTACGATTCAATCAGCGCCTATATGCACTTTTTTGACAAGCGGGAGTTTATACGAAACCGTTCAAAACTTGTCGATTACAATGAAGAAGGACTGGCTGTTTATGATTCGGTATTCCAAGATATAAATACTTTGTGGGACACATATCAAGGAGCAAAAGGCATAGGTTCTCTCAACGACGAGGACAGCGTATATACTATGATTGTGCCTGACAATACGGCGTGGATAGAAGCCTATAACAACAATTATCCCTATTTCCGTCCGTCCCCTCTGGTTGATAACGTAGATTCCGTTCAAACAACGAATGCAAAATATTCGCTGATACAGGATTTGGTTTTCCGACAGAGGATTACTCGACCGGAGAGATATGATTCGCTTGTAACAACTCGCGATCTGGTAGTGTATGATCCGGTGCATCTGTTTGTGGGCAGCCAGCCTGTAAACCTCAGCAACGGTTTGGCTTATCCGGTTTCTAAATTGAATTATGCCATAAATGAATCGTGCATCAAACCTATTAAAATAGAAGCCGAATATGCACTTGGAAGGTACCATAACGAAGGTCGCGACAGGGGAAAAATTACTAATCTCTATAACTGGGATAACGCTGTAATATCAAGCGGCGGCTACCTGTCGCTTAAAGGCACTGCAACAAGCGACCTTCCTGCAATATCTTTTGAGTTGCCAAATGTCCTGGCTGCAAAATATGATATTCACTGTATAACTTTGGCGCCTTCTGTAGTTGTCGCCGGCAGTACCGACTCGCTGGTCACAAGGATATATTTCCAGATACAGGAATGGGACAGGGTTACTTCAAAAGACGACGACAAGGCATGGAAAACTGTTGCTTCTTTCGGTAATTCAAGCGCATCGTTTGTAACTAAGCCGTATGGCATATCGGATATAAAAGGGGTTGAAGGATACGAATTTCCCTACGCCTGCTTCAATGAAGAAAGCAATGTTTTTCGGCTCAGGTTGCAGTTGACGCCTTCTCGCGCCGATCTTAATACCGGCAAGTTTAGCAACAGGGCAAATATAGATTATATTTTGTTAACGCCATCGCTATAATGTCTATCAATAATAAAATTAGTTCGCATGAAAAAAAATAAATTCATAATTAGCGTCGGCATGACAATCATGCTGTTCCTTACCGGAATACGTTTGGAGGCGCAGGAAATAAGTGTTACCGGCACAGTTAAAGACGCTGTTACTCAGCGGCTGCTAATGGGCGTAAAAGTGAAAACGGCGGAACATTCCGCTTCTTCAATCACCGACGAAAATGGCGTTTACACGATCAAGGTATTTTCCCTGTCGGATGTATTAATTGTCAATGCTCCCGATTATGCTCAGCGGGAAATACCCTTGCAGGGACGTCAGTCGATAGACATAGTGCTTTATTCCAGCGCTTTTGCTTCGGGCTACGAAAATGTTGAATCCTTGTCGGGCAATCTGCGTAGAACAGAAAATACGCAGTCGGAAAGCGATGCTTCCGGTTATGACAACTCTACGGCATTTTCCATAGAATCGGATATTCAAGCCAGGTTGGGCGGCTCTGTTCGCACAATTACGCGCTCAGGCGCTGTAGGCATAGGCGCTTCCATGTTTATTCGCGGGTTTAATTCACTTAACGCCAGCTCTATGCCTCTGTTTGTTGTTGACGGGGTGGTTTTTGACAACCAGCTTGATGCAGCATCTATCCATCAGGGGTATTTTTCCAATCCGCTGGCAAATATCGAAACAAAAGATATTGAAAGCATTACGATATTGAAAGACGGTAATTCTGTTTACGGCAGCAAAGCCTCCAACGGAGTCATTCTGATTAATACCGTGAGAGGAAAAGAATTAGCAACGAAAATAACTGCAAATCTCTCATGGGGCGTAAATGCCCGTCCAACATTGCCAAAAATGATGGACGCCTCTCAATATAAAATTTTTGCCAGCAATCAGGTAAACGGTTTTTATCAATCGCGCAACTTTTTAAATCCTTGGGAATCAAGGATTTTGAGAGATTTTCCATTCTTAGATGATAATATGTCGTCGGGATACTGGAATTATCACAACAGTACGAACTGGGCTGACGAAGTTTATCAGGATGGTTTTTTACAGAACTATTCGCTTGGAGTTAGCGGTGGCGACGATGTGGCGCTCTATAACCTGTCTATGGGTTATACGACCAATGCAGGAGTTTTGAAGAATACCTCGTTGCAGCGTATGAATGCCCGCTTCAATTCAGACATAAATTTGTCTTCGCGTTTGTTTAGCAAAGTTGATCTTGCCGTTTCTCAAACCATGCGCGATTTACGCGACGATGGCGTGGACATTAATACATCGCCAGGATTCATTGCTTTGGCGAAATCTCCGCTTTTGTCGCCTTATATTATGACGGAAGACGGCACGCGCTCACAGCGTTTTTCCGATTACGATGCAATGAATCCCCAGTCGCCCATGTCCAATCCTGTTGTTTTGACGGATAAAGCCATCGGCTCTTCTTCACGGATGCTGTTTTCTTTCAAGATAAATCCATGGTTTAAATTTAACAGCAATCTGCTTGCAGGCGCGATTTTCAATTATCGCCTGCATCGCGTAAAGGAATCGTTTTTTATTCCTGAATTTGGAGTTGCGCCAAAAAAGGTTTCGCAATTTGTCGATGCATACGTAAATGAAGTAAGGGATTTGTCGCAAAGGCAAAGTTCGCTTTTCTCGGAAGCCTATCTTAAATGGAACTTTGACATTAATAAAACAAATCATTTTAATTTCTGGGGAGGTTTCCGCTATTCTACAGATGTTTATGAATGGGATTTGCCTTCAGGATATAACACTGGAAACGATAATGTTAAGGTATTGACCGACGGTGTAGGCGTTAAGAAAATAATAGGCGACAACAAGCAGTGGAAATCCATGTCGTGGTATGGCAATGTTGATTATAACTTCAAACACAAGTACATTATTTCATTGACGGCTTCCGCCGATGCTTCTTCGCGTTTCGGACAGGAAACAAAAGGCGGATTCGGTATGGGAGGCACGCGCTGGGCGCTCTTTCCTTCCGCAAGCGGGGCATGGATTGTGTCTTCTGAAAATTTCATGAGCAGTTTGCCGGTTATTAACTTCCTGAAACTGCGTGCTTCATACGGTTTGACGGGAAATGACGGAATCGACGTCCGCGCCAACCGCTCATATCTGGAATCTGTTTATTATATGGGTGGGGCAACAGGTTTGCAAATCGCTAATATCCAGAACAAAGCCATTGAATGGGAAACTTCAGCTAAGGCTGGCGCCGGTATCGACGTGCATCTGCTGAATGAACGACTGCTACTGTCTGCCGACATTTTTTCCAGTCAAACTGATAATCTGTTGACGCAAAAAGCGCTGGAACATACCGCTGGCATCGACTATTACTGGAGCAACGCCGGAGCATTGAAAAATGCGGGCTATGAAATTGAACTTACTGCCAAATTATTGAATATCCGGTCTGTGAAATGGGAATTGGGCGGAAGCATCGGTCATTATAAGAATGAGATAACTGCTTTGCCCGATGGCGATTATATTACAGAAATTCTGAACGGTTCGGTTCTTACAGCCGTTGGTCGTCCGGCAGGCGTATTCTATGGCTACAAAACTAAGGGCGTATTTTCAACAACGAAAGAAGCTGAAACAGTCGGTTTGAATAAACTGAATGAAAATGGTTTGCTTTCTCCTTACAGCGCAGGCGACGTTTGGTTTGACGATCCCGACCACAATGGGATTATCACAACAAGAAACGGCGTTTTCAATGGTGTTGCGTGTAAAGACGACAGACAGGTTATAGGCGATCCGAATCCTGATTTTTACGGTAACATAGTTAGCCGTTTGAAAGTGAAAAATTTCACTCTGGATGCGCTGTTTACCTATTCTTATGGCAACGATGTGTATAACTACATGCGCTCGCAATTAGAATCGGGAGCGACTTTCTATAACCAGACGCGGGCAATGACAAATCGCTGGACAACAGAAGGACAGGTAACTAATATCCCGCGAGCCGTTTATGCCGATCCTATGGGCAACAACGTGTTTTCCGACCGCTGGATTGAAGACGGTTCCTACATTCGCCTGAAAACTGTTACGCTTTCCTGCGATATTCCGGTTAATTCGATTTATATCAAAGGAATTACTTTGTGGGCTTCTGCAAACAACCTGATAACATGGTCGAAATATCTGGGCAGCGATCCCGAATTTTCAATGAATAGCGGAGTGCTGTATCAGGGTATCGACGCCGGTTTAATGCCGCAGGGAAGAAGTTATTTTATGGGTATAAAAATCAATTTATAAAAAAGTAAATCAGTATAGATATGAAAAATAAGATAAAAATATATTTCTGGGCGGTAACGCTGATTGGTTCCTGTTTGTTTACAGCTTGTGCAGATATGCTGGAAACCGATTCCAGCCGTTATATAGATGCAGCCAACAAGCGTTTCGATTCTGCAAACGACTCTCTTTATTCCTTAGTGGGCATCCTTAAACAGTTGCAGCCATTGGGCGAAAAGTATGTCGTACTGGGAGAGTTGCGCGGCGACTTGATGGACGTTACAAGCCGCGCCAGCCTGAATTTTAAGGCGATAAGCAATTTTGAATTTGCGGATGATAATTCATATTTATCAGACAGGGAATATTATGCAGTAATTAATAATTGCAACTATTACCTGAAAAATGTGGATACAACTATTGTTTCGTCAGGCAACAGGGTTATGCTTGGCGAATATGCCGCTGTGAAAGCTATACGGGCATGGGTTTACCTGCAATTGGGTCTGAACTACGGAAAAGCTATATGGTTTGAAGATCCGATTCTTACGGTTGACGACATGAATGGAAAAGTTAAAACAGAAGAGATTGCATGGGAGCCTTTGCTGAAAAAATTGCTTGACGATATAACTCCTTATGCAGAAATAGAATATCCAAAATATGGAAATGTTAGCGACAGACCTTTTACTCAACTTATTATTCCAAATTCGTTGCTTAGAAGCGATATTCTTCTCTGGCTTGGAGCAACTACCGGTAGCGCTTTTTATTATGAAGAGGCAGCCGCGATTTATTACAGGCTGATTCGGGAAAATACTGCAGCTTATTTCTTAGGAGGCGGTAACTATTTAAGTCGCTATTTGACTGTGGATTTTCAAGGCAATACTGGCTCGTATGGAGATATGGTATTGGCAGATAGAAATGAAACGCTTAGCTTAATTCTTTATGATGCAACGTTAGAAATACCTACGCTTAGCAAATTGACTCTGCCGCTTACAAACAATGATATTTACTATCATCTCAAACCAGCGCAGGCGGCGATAGATTTGTGGAGTAATGAAAAGTATTTCTACTATGTAGAAAATGATAGGGAAATGTATTATAATCGAGGCGATTTGCGTGGATTTTGCAACGTCTATAACGATGGCAATAATGAAGTTAAAGGTTCTTACTCATATTATACGTCGGATTCTTTGCCTTATATCGCTAAATATAGCAAAATAAGTGTTTCCGGTAATAATGAAAACACTTGGATAGGTAATTCGGCATTTATTTACAGGGTGGGAACGCTCTATTTGCGTTATGCCGAAGCCTTGAATGGAATGGGTAAACCGTCTCTTGCATTTGGTATATTGAAATATGGATTGAGAAAAGAAATATTAAATGATTCGACAAAAATATCCAAAGACGAAATACCCGTCTCTCCTAATTGGTACTGCGATTTCACTGATGACAGGTATTCACTCACGGGTAATCAGACGCAAAGGGGAATGCACAGGCGTGGATCTGGCGATATCGAAGAAGACAGCATTTATTATGCCTTTACTCCTGAAACGCTTGAAGAAAACCTTATGTATTACGGCTTCCCGAAGAGCTTGGCAAACAAGAATGATTCCATCCTTTTTGTTGACGCTATGATTTGCAAGGAACTCGGACTGGAATCCGCTTTTGAAGGCAATCGTTTCCACGACCTGATGCGTTTTTCAATCCGCAGGGGAGGGGAGACCTTCCTGGCAAAATGGGTAGGGCGCCGCAATCCGGCTCTGGAAAGCAAGTTAATGAATAGAAACAACTGGTTTATTCCGGCTCCCAAAAAATAAATGAATAAAATATATTTTACGCGGTTTAATTGTGCATCGTTGTTGCGTGCGTTAGCGAAGCAATCCAGAAAATAGTTATCAGTTTTTAGTTTTTAGTTATCAGTTTTTTAGTAGTGGATTGCTTCAGGCTTAGCTTTCGCAATAACGTTGCACAAAACCGTGCAGAGTATAAATAAATAAATAGATAAATGATTATTAATTTTTTAATTTTTGAAATTATGCAGAAAAAGTTTTCTTTTTCAATTTTGTTTCTGCTGTTAATTGCTACAGTAGGAAGTTTTGCCTCAGGCAAAACACAGTCGGGCGTTCCGTTGAAAAGCTCTACGGCTGAAGGTTTGGCGGAACCTGAATTTAGCTCTGTCGATGGTTCTAATGATGTATGGTATTATATACGCTTTGGACGACAGGCTAATAACAATTTAGTGTGGACAACGGATTATACTTCCGATCCTAATTCGTGGTCGATTAAGCAGCTTGCTAAAAAAGATGTTGATAAATACGATCAACACTGGAAATTAGTGGGCGATATTGACGCTTTTTATATCGAAAACAGGGCTACCGGTTACAAAGTGGCTTATGCGGCAACTGAGGTTGCAGAAAAAGGAATTAGAGGCGGCAATTATATTGTTGACCCTAATGGAAGCTCCACAACGCTTCGTTTGGCGAGCAGCAAGGGAAATAGCTGGGACTGGACAGGCGCTCTTGACTGGGTGATTATTAATCCAACCCTTGGCGCGACCAGTTTTATGAACGACAGGGCAAAAAACGACGCTTATCCATGGCGGGATGTTTGTAACTATGGCTTTGCTGACGACGGATTCAGAGTACAGTTCATTTATGCGGAAAAACAGACGATTGTAGTTGCCGTTGATTCTGTAAGCATGGAAACGTTTTCCGGTTATACAAAGAAGACAGTTTTTAGCGGAATATCCAGTTTCAATCTGGAAACGGCGGGAATTAATGCCACTATTGAAGGTGCTGATGCTCAGTATTTTGGAATCGAAGGCGCTACTACTCTGCCTGGAGCTGGCGAACTGACTCTTACTTTCACTCCTTCTGAAAAGCGCAAATACAGCGCTAATCTGGTTTTGTCCGGCGGAACAGCCGAACCTGTTATTGTTCGCCTGTCAGGAAATGCTATCGACGAAACCGATTTGCCGCTGATCAGCTCGGAAGATAATTCTGACGAACACTGGTATTATATCCAGTTCTATAGAAGAGCTTCATCCAATCTTGTATGGGCGCTCAGCGATACTACGCGGATGCTGATACAGGATACATTGAAAGCCAACGCCCTGAGAGACGACATGGAATGGAAGATCTGTGGCGACTGGGCAAACGGTTTTTATTTAGTCAATAAAGTTGGAAAATACGGAGGAAAGGAAATTACTTACTGCCCAGCCGATTCTGTTATTGATGGTTCTTCCGTACCTGGAAATCGTTATATTGTACGTACTGGAGGTTATGGCGATACGTTTGAATTTATACGTTTCGGCGCAACATCCGACTGGCAATTTTATAACGCTGACTATGCCAAGTATATTAACGATTATCAGGGAAAGTTTATTTGCAATTACAGCAAGGACGATTCAGGTAACAGGCTGGTATTTATTGCCGCCGACAAACCGGCAATTACGGCTTCTGTAAGTTCACTTGCACTTGAAGTGCCTGCCCGTGAAACAGTTACTGCTACGATTAATGTTATGGCTCTTAGAACAACTGGCAACATTAATGCCGTTATTTCAGGAGCAGATGCATCTGTATTTTCGGTTTCTCCGGCTTCATTACCGAGCGAAGGAGGCGAACTGACTGTTACGTTCTCTCCCACAGAAGCTAAAAATTATGCAGCCACGCTGACTTTGAGCAGTGCAGGAGCAGACGATATAACAGTAGCTCTTACAGGTAATTCCGCTCTTGGTTTGCCGTTGTTCAGTACCGACGACAATGAAATCTGGTATTATATCCAGTTCAACAGGAAATCCAGCCTGGCATGGACGGCAGAAGATATCGACGGAAAAATCATGCAGCGCGATAAAATTGTTATTGACGAAAACGAAGAAGACGAAGACGTAAAAACTTCGGCTTACAAACAACAATGGAAATTCGTTGGCGACTGGACAAACGGCTATCAGATTATCAACCGTACCGGTGGCGCAGCGTTGTTTGATACGGTTAGCGTTAGCGCAACTACCAGCTATCTGGTACTTGTAGAAGAAGCTGCTTTTGGCGACAAATTCCTGTTCAAACGTCAGAACGCTAATTCAAAATGGCAGCTTAAAATCATTGGCAAAGATGACGGTGATGCTGCTTATGCCTATCTTAACGACTATGGCGGGGCTAACGGCGATGGCAGTATCGGTTTGTACATTGTTGACGATAGTGGCAACTTGTTGATTTTCACGGCTGTAGATCCTGCAACCGGTATTCAGAATCCGGCTTTAGATGAAGCTAACGGCACGATAATCGCTACGAAATACTATACCCTGCAAGGCGTAGAAGTAAATCGTCCGACTGCTACCGGCATTTATATTGTGAGGAATATCTATTCTTCAGGAAAAGTAAATGCTGTGAAAACTTTATATATATTGAAATAATTTCAGGAACGGGAAGAATATAGCGTTTTTTTGAGCGCTATATTCTATCCTGTTTTGTATAAATTTTAAACAAACACAAATTAAAAAAACATGAAAAGAACATTATTTTTTATTCTATTATTATTAGCAGGAGTATTTGGAACGCTTTCTGCTCAACAATCTGTAAACCCTTATGGGACTTATACTATTCCGGCTATAACGCAGGATGAAGTAGGCGGTGCATCCAGGATAAAGTTAGAGTTTACCGAGCCTCTGTGGACGCAAGACAGCTGGATCATAACGGCTACATCAGTGAAAGCACCTTTCAACAATCAGTGGGGATCGTGGATTTTCCATCTGATGACTGACGAAAACGGGTCTGAAATTAAACTTGAATTTTACGACAGTACTTCGTCCAACGGGGATAACCTCAAACTGGCAAATTCAACTTTGGTTAGCGGCACAGGCGGTCTTCCTCTGGAAACTCCTATTAGCATCGAAGTCACGAGCGATGGTTCAGGAAGTTTGTATGTGTTTGCTCGACAGGGAGATCTAACAGGAGAGCGAACAGTGACAGGCATAGAATATATCTATGGCGTGAAAAACGATTATCAGCGTGATGTTGTGGTAAGCACATCTAATTCCGAAACTAAAATTATGCCGGTAGCCGATCTGAATTTCGGTTATGTACAGGCAGGAGCATCGGGGACGAAAAGCATAACTGTAAACGCTGTGAATGTTGTGAATCCGATTAACTGGGCAATTGACGGCGCTGATAAAGATTATTTCAGCATAACCCCGACTTCTGTTCGTGCTGGAGAATCAATTAACATTACTTTTAGCCCAACGGAAAAACGCGAATATAATGCAACGGTTACTTTATCTTCCAGCTTGGTTGATCCTGTATCTTTTGCCCTGACCGGTGACGCCAATTTCGACCTGCCGGTACAAATCAGCTCGGAAGATAATTCAGACGAACACTGGTATTACATCCAGTTTTATCGCAAAGCGGCAGCCAACTTAGTATGGGCGCTCAGCGATACTACGCGGATGCTTATACAAGATACATTGAAGGTTAACGCAACAAGAGACGACATGCAGTGGAAGATTTGCGGCGACTGGGAAAACGGTTATTATTTAGTAAATAAAGTTGGAAAATATGGAGGAAAAGAAATCACTTACTGTCCTGTTGATTCTGTAATTGACGGTTCTACCGTACCTGCAAATCGCTATATTGTTCGTACAGGAGGTTATGGCGACGTATTTGAATTTGTACGTTTCGGCGCAACATCCGACTGGCAGTTTCGCAATACCGTAACCGGCAGATATGTTAATGACAGTGGAGGTAAATTCATTTGCGACTATAATAAAGATGATTCAGGCAACAGGCTGGTATTCATTGTTGCCGATAAACCGACAATTACCACTCCTGTAAGATCAATTTATCTTGAAGCACCTGTCGGAGAACGCACTACAGGCAAGATTACGATTATGGCGCTTGGAACCAATGGAGCTATAAACACTGCTATTTCAGGAGCAGATGCATCAATGTTCTCGGTTTCTCCAGCTTCTTTACCTGCTGAAGGAGGCGAACTGACCGTTACGTTCTCTCCCACAGGAGTTAAAGCATATTCGGCTACGCTGACTTTGAGCAGTGCAGGAGCAGACGACCTGACAGTTGCGCTTGATGGCAATTCCAATATTGGTTTGCCGGTATTCAGTACTGGCAACAATGAATTTTGGTATTATATCCAGTTCAACAGGAAACCCGACCAGGCATGGACGGCAGAAAATATCGACGGAAAAATCATGCAACGCACGAAAGTTGATATAAACGACGAAGATGATGAAAGCATAGAAACAGAAGCTTACAAACAGCACTGGAAATTCGTTGGCGACTGGACAAACGGCTATCAGATTATCAACCGTACCGGTGGCGCTGCACTGTTTGATACAGTTAGCGTTAGCGCTACTGCCTACTATCTGGTACTGACGGAAGAAGCTGCTTTTGGCGACAAATTCCTGTTCAAACGTCAGAACGCTACTTCAAAATGGCAGTTGCAAATCGTTGGCAAAGATGACGGTGAGGGTTATGACTATCTTAACGACTATGGCGGAGCTAACGGCGATGGCAGTATCGGTTTGTACGTTGTTAACGATAGTGGCAACCTGTTGAATTTCACGGCTGTAGATCCTGTTAACATTCAGAATCCAGCTTTGGATGATGCTATAGGCGCTGTAATTGCTACGAAATACTATACCTTGCAAGGCGTAGAATTAAATCGTCCGACATCCACCGGCGTCTATATTGTGAAGAATATCTATTCTTCAGGAAAAGTTAAAGCAATCAAACAACTGGTTGTGGTAAAATAAAATGAATATTGTATATACTATGCACGGTATGATTTTATGTAGCGTCATTGCGAAGGCGAAGCAATTCAGGAATGACGATGAACGTATTGGCGCGAAATCGCTAATTCCATAATTCATAATTTTTATATTGCTTTGCTAACGCTCGCAATGACGTTGCATAAAATTATACCGCGTAAAGTATATGTTGTTCGTTTTACTAACATTTTGTCACTATGTGGCATTTATATAAATTAATTATTTTGTGTTCCATGAAATAAAACAAAAAAGATTTAATCAATGAAAAGTAAATTATTTATCATTATTTTTATGCTGATTGTGGCAGGTTTTGTAAAAACAGCTGCACAATCCTCTTCCACCGAAGAAAATCCCAAGTGGTATTACATTCAGGTGAAAGGAAGCGGTCGTACTGCTAATTTGGCGCTGACCGATGTGGATGGACAGGTATTGGGATACCCGCTGAATACAAGTCATGTTGATTCGATTAGCAGGCAGCTCTGGCGGTTTGAAATTATGTCGAATCCGCAGGGATACAAAATTATCAACAAGTATTCTAAAAAACAGTTGACTGTCTATTACGATGAAGCTGCCCAGTTGCGGCGTCCGGTGATGACCGATAACACATCCACTGTTTGGATGACGGTATCGTCTTCTACGTCAGGATATAAATACCTGAAATTGCAGAATGAACCACAGGAAGGAACGGCAGGCGATATTTATCTGTCGCAAACCTTTTCGGGAGGTAATCTCTGTAAATTAGTATCGGAAGCCAACCGCGTTTCGGCGAATGAGGTTTTCCATTTCCAGCTGAATGATATACCGGTGGTCAGTTCCGACGACGCCACGCTCTGGTTGAATATTCGCAATGTCAAGGCAAACAAATATTTGACCGACATGGTAGCCACCTCGTCCGGCATAAATTTTACACTTGAAGCTCAAAACAATTCGCAGTCGCAGCAATGGAAAATAATCAATAAGGGCAATGGCAGCGGAACAGTGGAATTTGTGAACCGCGCAACCGGTAACATTATTTCTACTTCCACGCATTTAGACAAGTATTTCTACGTCGATTATGCTCTCAATACTGATGAAAGCGACGGATGGAAATATACTGCGGTAAGCGCTTCGTCCAACCAGTACCAGATATTTACCGTCAGCGACAAAGATGTTTATAGCTATTGGAATGCTACAACCGATGGTCAGGCTCCGGATATATATTCATCTAACGTGGAAAATTCTACTTATGCTTGGATTTTCTATTGGGTGGAAGAAGTGCGCGGCATGGGCATTGATTTTATTTCCGATTCTGAAAATATTCGCGTATATTCTCAAAACAGACGTATATACGTTGATAACTGCAACGATTACAAAATCGTTTCTATCTATGGAACGCCGGTACGGAAAAATATAGAGCTTCCGCTTGGCGTTTATCTGGTAACAGTGAAAGGTAAAACAACAAAAATCCTGGTAAAATAATACAAATGATGAAACAGTTTTTCAAATTAACAGTTGCAGCTTTGTTTTTGCTGCAAAGTTTCGTAGCGCTGAATGCGCAACAAACATTTTTAACCGCTATTCCTACGGAAAGTTCGCTGACTGCAAATATGCAGGGCGATTTTTATATCAAACCGAGTGGCGGCTGGGCTTCCAGTTTCCAGAACAGCACGAGCGAAGGTCCTATTTCTTTTTCCTACGACGGAAATATGAATACCAATTATCATTCGTCGTGGAGCAATACGGTTTTTCCGGTCATTCTGGATTATTATTTTGACGATACAGTAGAGCAATTAGACTATCTTGTTTATTATCCGCGCATTTCCGGCACAAATGGCTTTTTTGGAGAATTGGAAGTGTGGTATGCTGCTGATGGACAGCCCCTTGTGAAATATGGCGATTATGATTTCCAGAAAAGCGGAACGCCCAAAACAATTATTTTTCAACCGGCGCTTGTCAAACCTGATACCATCCACTTTGTTGTGAAATCAGGTCTCGGCGATAACGGAACCGGATATGCCAGTTGCGCTGAAATGGAATTTTACCGTAAGAATCCTAACGTGTTCGATTGGAGCGCTGTTTTTACGGACGAAACATGTTCCGAATTAAAAAGCGGAATCACGCTTGACGACATAAATGCTATTAACGAAGGTTTTTACAAAAAGCTGGCGTCGGATATTTATCATGGATTTTTTGATCCCGAATTTCGCGTACAGGAATTTCGCGCATGGGAACATCCCGATAAAAAAGCTGCCCTGAACAAAACAGCTCCTTACAGTTTGCTTGATAATCCTGCCGGTATCTATGTGTCGCAGGGTGAAGACCTTGTTGTATTTGTAGGCGATACTCACGGGAAAAGCATATCGCTAAGGACACACGACCTTACTACCGGTGGCTGGGGTGCGCAAAAAACTTATTCGCTGAAACAGGGATTGAATAAAATACGCACAACGGCAAAAGGTTTGGTTTATGTGCAATATTATGATGATCTGGGCGCAGCAGCCCCAAAAGTGAAAATTAACTTCGTGACTGGAGCCGTAAATGGATACTTCGATAGCCAAAAACATCAGGCTTCGGATTGGCAACGCCTGCTGAACAAAGCAGTAGCGCCCGATTTCGATTTACTGGGACAATTCGCCCACATTACATTCCCCGTCGCTAATTTCAAGAGCAAAACGCCCGACGGCGAAGCGCTGATAGACGCATGGGACAGACTTGTCCGCTTTGAACACGAATTTATGGGACTTTACAAATATCCTGATCATAAGTTCCAGAATCGCGTATATTGTCATGCCGATTACAATCCTGATGCTGCCCACATGTATGCTACTTCCTATCATACAGGTTACTCGCAGGCAACATGGAACGAGATGGTTACGCTTACCGCTTTTTCTACATCCGGAATATGGGGACCTGCTCACGAAATAGGGCATGTCAATCAGGTGCGTCCGGGCGTGAAATGGCTGGGAATGACCGAAGTAACCAACAATATCTATTCGGCTCACGTGCAGACTTCGTTTGGCAATACATGCCGGTTAACGAGCGATAACGTTTATTCAAGAGCTTTTGCTAAAATGGCTACAGACGTAGCGCATCAGGATTTGGGCGACGTATGGTTTAACCTGGTTCCTTTCTGGCAACTCAAGCTCTATCTGGTTGACATTTTGGGAAAAGAAGACTTTTACAAGGATTTGTATCATCACTATATGACGAATGACGATCCAACTACGCCTGCCACCGATGGAAAATATCAGTTGAATTTTGTGCGCGTATCTTGCGATATGGCTCAGCTGAACTTGCTTGACTTCTTTGAAAAATGGGGCTTTTTAACGCCTATAAACAAGACTGTTACCGATTACGGAACTTCCGCGTTTATTATTACTGAAGAACAGATTGCGGCGCTGAAAGCAGAAATAGAAGCTAAAAACTATCCCGAACCTCCTAAGGATTTTTCGAGGATAACGGATAGCAATAAGGAAACGTATAGATAAATTAAAAAATAGATGTTACCGTGAGAAAATTAGCTTGTATTTTTATATTATCGTTTGTATTGACGGGCATTTCTGCTCAGCAAACATACGTACTCAACAGCAATACGTCGCAAGCGCCGGTAGCCAATATGTTGGATGTAGTTTTTAACTCAGACGGCACAGCCATTGATGTGTCGCCGATGCGCAATGCGATAATCACTGGCGAAACAGCGCCAACAGTGTTCCGAAGCACAGAATTCAATCGTTTTGCAGCGCGGTTTGTCGGGAAAACGACGGGCAACAACACCACTTGCTATTACAAAATAGATTACAGGGATAATCAAGCGATTAAAGACGCTTTTAGCAATGGGTTCTCTTTTGAAACGCTCTATATGCCGAATAATGACGACAACGTTACCCCGCTTAGCGCCCAGGAAAGCGGCGGCGCAGGAATAGAACAGGCTACAGGCGGAAATATTCAATTCTGGGTGCATATTGGCGGAAGCTATAAAACGGTGAGATCGTCAGTAACAGCTGTTCCCGGAACATACTATCATGTTGTTGGGGTATATGATAAAGCCAACGAAAAGATTTTGGTTTATATTGACGGAGAAAATGCAGGAGAACAGGTTGCCTCAGGTAATTTTGGTTTCCCAAGCAATTCTTCAGCACACTGGATTGGCGTCGGAGGCGATGCCAATCCAAACAATTATGCTCAATTTCCTTTGGATGGAGAAGTCGTTATTGCTCGCATGTATGATAAGGCGCTTTCAGCTGCCGAAGCATTGCTTTTGTATAACAACAGAACTTCAGGCTTGGACAATACGCCACGAATCATTCCTCCTGCTGATATGAATTTTGGAGAAACGCTTGCCGGTGCATCTTCCACAAAAACGCTTGTGGTAAATAGTATTTCACTGACTGGCGTCATTTCTGCTGTCATATCCGAAGGCGATGGCTTTTCAATAGCTCCAGCTACGCCGCAACCAAACACAAACGACAACTATACTTTTCTTGTTACTTTCTCGCCAACAGAGAAAAGAACATACAAAGCAAAAGTTACTTTGTCTTCCAGCGGCGTTGAATCTGTATCGTTCTACCTGATCGGCAGTTCCGATTTCGATTTGCCCGTACAAATCAGCTCGGAAGATGCTTACGACGAACACTGGTATTATATTCAGTTCTACCGGAGAGCCGACGCCGGTCTTGTGTGGGCGCTTAGCGATACGACAAGGATGGTGATACAGGATACGTTGCGAGTTGATACAGACAGAGATGATATGAAATGGAAAATTTGCGGCGATTGGGAAAACGGTTATTATTTAGTGAATAAAGTTGGAAAATATGGAGGACAGGAAATTACCTACTGCCCCGTTGATTCCATTATTGACGGTTCTGTTGTGTCGGGCGATCGCTATATAATCCGTACAGGAGGTTATGGAGATACGTTTGAATTTTTACATTTTGGAACAAGTTCTGACTGGCAGTTCTATAATAAGGCAGCAGGCAGTTATATTAATGATAAGGAAGGCAAATTTTTATGCCACTACAACAAGGATGATGCGGGCAACAGGCTGGTATTTATTGTTGCCGATAAACCGGCAATTACAGCTACTATAAATTCCGTTGCACTTGAAGCTCCTGTTAATGAAACCGTTTTAGCGCGATTTGCAATTAGCGGTTTAAAAACGACGGCTGCTATTAGCGCTGCTGTTTCCGGCGCCGATGCTTCTGCATTTTCTGTTTCTCCGGCTTCTTTGCCTGCCGCTGGTGGCGAACTTACTGTTACGTTTAATCCGTCGGGAGTTAAAGAATATGCTGCCGTGCTGACTTTAAGCAGTGCAGGCGCTGACAATATGACTGTCTCGCTTTCTGGTAATTCCGATCTTGGCTTGCCGGAGTTCAGTACTGCAAACAAAGAGGTATGGTATTATATCCAGTTTAACAGGAAACCAACTCAGGCTTGGACAGCAGAAAATTTTGATGAAAAAGTTATGCAGCGCGACAAAGACGAAAATAATTTCAGTCAGCACTGGAAATTAGTTGGCGACTGGGCAAACGGTTATCAGATTGTCAACCGCAACGGCGGAGCTGTTAAATATGATACCATAAGCGGCAGCGCAACCAATAATTATCTGGTTTTGATAGAAGAAGCTGCTTTTGGCGACATGTTTCTATTTAAACGTCAAAATGCTACTGCAAAATGGCAGTTCCAAAGCGTTGATAAACACTACGGAACGTCAACAGGTTATACTTATTTGAACGATGATAAAGGTCTTAACGGCGACGGCAGTATCAGTTTATATGCAGTTAACGACAGCGGAAATCTCTTGAATTTCATACCGGCAGATCCAGCCAGCATTAAGAATTTTGGTTTGGATGATGCTAATGGAGACGTAATTGCTGTCAAATACTATACCCTGCAGGGGGTAGAAGTAAATTGCCCGACTGTTACAGGCATATATATCGTAAAAAATATTCATGCTTCAGGGAAATCAAAAGTTACAAAAAAACTATTTTTAGTTAAACAATAAACATTATTTTAACAAATTCTTTAAACACAATTTTTATGAGAAAGTCTTTTTTACTTACAGTATGCTTTTTTATGAGTATGCTTGCGTATGCAGTTTCGCCTTACGGAACTCATACTATTCTGGCAACCGATCCCGCAAATCCTACAAGGACGGGAGTCGATTTTGATGCGCCGTTGTCCACATCCGACACATGGACAATAACGGCTACTACTGTGAAAGCCCCATATAACAATCAATGGGGTTCGTGGATATTACATGCTTTGACTACGGCAAGCAGTTACGACGATAGGAAACTTGAGTTTTATGACAATACAATCAGTAACGGCAGTGACATTAAATTGAACGGTTCGACGCTTCTGCCGGAAACAGGCAATATACCGCTTGAAACGCCGATAAAAATCACGTTAATAAGCAATGGCTCAGGTTCAATACTTGCATCCGTCGAAGTTGAAGGAAGAACAGGTACTCGCATAGTTAGCAATGTTACAGATATTTACAGCGTATACGCAGGCTATCAGAGGGATGTTAATGTAGAAATCAGGAATACAGTTGACCCGATTATCTATGCGTCGCCAAGTTTGTCTTTTGCTTATGTTTTCACTGGAAAAGTTAATTCTTTAAATTTTCCGGTATTTGTTGCCGGACTGAATAGCTCATATCAGCTTACCGGCGCAGATGCATCCTTTTTTACATTAACCGAACAAAGCGATTATACTGCTGCCACAGGAGGTACGTTGAAATTTGATTTTGCACCTACAGAAGCAAGAACATATAATGCTCAACTGGAAATCAGCGCTTCAGGTGCGCAAACTGTCATTATTCAAATTACTGGAAATGGAGTGTTGTTCCCTGTAACAAGCCTGAGTGAAACGCCCGATCCTTCCGACAAGTGGTACTACATATTTAATCTTCGAAGAATGCCTTTTATTCAGGGCGGACATGTCTTCGCCGACAATAACAGCGGTAAATTAGTTCAAACCAAAGTTATAGCAAACACGCCGGATGACAGTCAACTTTGGAAAGTTATCAAGCAAGACGATGATAAATATGTCTTTATCAATAAAGCTACGGGCAATAAAATAGATGCCAGCGGTTCAGGAGATGTTGCTGTTGCAGCTACTACACCCAGTACGTTCAAGTTTGTTATCGGTACGGGATGGAACGCCGGTTATAGTGTCATTTATAACAACGAAAAAAGCCTGTCTATTAACAAAGGAGCAAGTAACAATACTTACACACTGTATGGTAATCCGTTAGCAGACGACTTGGGTAATAGCGTAGCTTTTGTAGAAGAAGGACAGGAAGATTTTATCCTGAATTTTTATAATTTGCTATTCAGTACCGACGACGACGAAAAATGGTATCGCATACAGTTCCAGAGAAGGGGTACTTCACAGTCGGTTGAAGACGTTGGACTGAATGCAAATATCAAGTGCGGAGTAGCTAAAGCTGAAACAACAGCCCAATACTGGAAATTTACCGGCGCTATTGATGATCTTAAAATAGAAAGCTATGCCGGTTATGAAATGGCGTCAAATGGCGTTAACAAGTATGTAAGTAAAAATAAAGGCGATGGAAATTCGTTTAAAATAGAAAATCATACAACTAACGGCAACCTGGCGCTTATTCAATTATACAATAATACGACAACATGTAATGGTTCTTACCGTTATGTTAACAGCGAAAATTCCGGAGCGTATGAAATTACGGGATATTCGGTAAACGATGGCGGCAACTGGTTCTATTTCATACCGGTATCTCCCGCTCCCGAATTTACGGTTGAAAGCGCGACACTGGATTTCGATATTGTTGCAAATGAAACCACAAAAGATCTTTCTTTTGCCGTTAACACACGGAATCTTACGGGTACGGTTGATTATGTGATTACAGGCGCTAATGCTTCCTATTTTACTGTCGATCAAGCAGCGAGTGTATGGAGCAATAAACGCGGTGGAACTTTGAACATTGTTTTCGCACCGACCAGCGCGGTAGTAAACTATACAGCTACATTAGAAATAACGGCAAATGGCGAAACCAAGTCGGTGGCTTTAACGGGAACCGGCACAGGCGATCCGTTTATTACGTTAACTTCGTCAACTGTTGATTTCGGCAATATTACCGCCGGTTTGATTTCTGAAAAGAAAACGACTTCTATTTCAATTTCTTATGCCCAGGGCGATATTGCCTATACGCAGACAGGCGCAGACTCTAACTATTTTGAAATTGATGATACGCAGTTTGATCCGGCAACCGGTGGCATACTTGGCGTGACATTCAAGCCTACAGAAGCAAGAACTTATTCAGATACGATTGAAATAAACAGTCTTAATGCTGAAACAAAGAAAATTGTACTGACAGGCGTTGGCGAAGCTACGGAATTGCCCGTAACTTTGAGCGAAGCAGGAAAAGATGTCTGGTATTATATCCAGTTCTTTAAACGCGGCGGAAATATCATCCAGGATATGGGCGAAACAAAAGCTCTGGAAACTCGTCCTGCAATCGAAGGTGAAGACGCTCAATTGTGGAAAGTTGTTTCTACCGGAGTTTCAGGTAAATACCGTATTATCAGCAAAACAGGCAACGAAATTGTTTATACCGCAGCCGCACAGGGAGATATTGCTGCCGACCGTTTCTATACAACGGCAACAGCCAATACCACATACCGCTTTGACAAACGCGACGACGGTTCATGGCAAATATATTGCAATGAAATAAGCAGTTATATTAACAAAGTGGCTTTGGGATCTTACCTGCAAAATACGCAAATATGTAAATATCACGTAATTCCCGACGATGGAAGCTCTATCGCGTTCATTCCTGAAGAAGATATTGAATTTAACTTGCCGAAATTCAGCACAAGTACGGAAAATAACTGGTATCGTATTCAGTTCCTGCGCCGTTCGCCATCCAGCGTAACTACAACAGGAGTAAATAAAGTTGTTACGGACAGCGGACTTGATGCAAATTTAACGCAGACAGATTTGGACGAAAACAATATTAATCAGTACTGGAAATTGGTCGGAACATGGGATAACTTCAAGTTGGTGAGCGTTAACGGTTACGAGTTTGGTTATGTAACCGACAAATATAATGCATTAGAATCAGGAACCGGCAACGAGTTTGCGTTGGCATGGAACAAAAACGTATATGACGCATGGCGTATTTATAACAAAACGACAGGCAAAATAGTTGACGATCAAGGCGGCGCTACGGTAACAGACTATGCAGAATATGCTAACGACGGAGGTAATGCTCTTCAGTTTATTCCTGTGGAATCGTTTATTGATTTCGTAATTGACGTTAATGAAATTAAAACGGCAACCAGTTATAACAAGGATATTTACGGTGACATTGTATTCAAATCGGACAATACATCTACCGGACAGCTGACAGGCATTGAAAACGGTGGTTTGGAAGTAAACGGCAAGGTTAAATTAGTTAAAACTTTTGAAGCGGGAACTAAATACGCATTAGGTTTCCCGTTTGGACTTAGCGAAACTACTCCTGCCGATGCGTATGAACTGAAATCCTACAACGGAACGACCAATCTCTACGAAGCAGCAACCTCATTTGAAGTAAATAAAGGCTATCTTTTAAGTTGCACTGAGGAAACAGAAATTACCTTTGTTTCAACTGACAACCCGACTCTGTACAACACGGCAGCAGCGGTTAGCGCTCTTGCTCAGGGATATACGTTCATTGCGAATCCTTTTGTGGCAAATACAGATGCAATCGACGAAGCGGAACGTTACTATATTTGCTCGGTTAGCAATTTAACCCCATACGATTATTTGGACAGCTATTTCGTTTTATTGGCGGAAGATGCTACGCCGTTGATTAAACCGTTTGAAGCTGTGATTGTAACAAAAGGCGTTACAAATCTATATACGTCAATTGGAACCGGTAATGTTGGCATATCGGCTATAGATTCCAGCGATCCTGTAATCCTTGTTAAATATTACAGTTTGCAGGGCGTGGAAATTCAAAAGCCGACGGTTAATGGCATATATCTCGTTAAGAATATACATGCTTCTCAACGGGAGGAAACACGTAAGGAACTTGTAATTATCAGGTAATCTTTGCCTGTATAAAGCTAATCTAAACTTCACAGGTTTTTAAAACCTGTGAAGTTTTTTTATATACTCTTCAAGGTATGGTTTTGAGCAACGTCATTGCGAGCGTTAGCGAAGCAATGTCCTGAAAGGACAAAATTTTCATAACCGCAGGCGAGCGATAGCGTTGCCTGCGGCTAAAAACGACTGCCTCCTCACCCCCAACCCCTGTTAAAACCTAAAACCTGTTAGGTCTTTAAGACCTAACAGGTTGGATGCATAGGAAGAAAAACGCTCGCAATGACGATGAACGAGCCGCGCCAGCCAATTCATAATTCATAATTCATAATTCATAATTTGTAATTCGTAATTTCTTCCACATTCTGTAATCTATTTTGATTCTGGGCGGATTTTAATGTCATTTTTGTTTTATATGCAATTTACATTTTGCAAAAACTTATGTTGATTGCAATGTTTGTTTTACAATTTTGTTAAGCGGCTATGAAGCATGTTACGTGGCAATTAAGTTTTAATATATACTGAAAATTAGTGTTTGAGTTTTGCCAGAAAATGATTTTTTGCTTATACTTTTGTATGACAAAACAGAAAAAACAGCTATTATACAAGGTTTTATAGTTACTGTTTTTTTTAATGTTGAACTTTTAATTATTTTGATATGAACTCAGCACAATTTCAAGAAAGAATTTTAGGCATCCAGGACAACATGTTCAATTTTGCCTTAATGCTTACCGCGAACCGCGAAGATGCTCACGATTTATTACAGGACACTACGCTTAAAGCCTTAAACAATCAAGATAAATATATTGATAATGTTAATTTTAAGGGGTGGGTATTAACAATCATGCGCAATATCTTTATCAATAACTACCGTAAAGTGGTAAGAAACCAGACAGTTATTGACCAGACTGAAGATTTATACCACTTGAACCTTTCACAGGATTCGGGTTTTGATTCTCCGGATGGAACCATGACTGTTAAGGAAATAAAGAAAGCCGTTAACAGCTTGAATACCAATTTGAGAATACCTTTCTCAATGTTTTTAGCAGGCTATAAATACAATGAAATTGCAGACAAACTGGATTTGCCTCTGGGCAGTGTGAAAAGCCGTATATTCTTTGCACGACAGGAACTTCAGAAGACTTTGAAAGATATGCGCTAATCTCATTCAAAATTCCGAACTGAAATGAAATTTTATGTCAGGAAAATCTTGTTGCGCCATCTGTAGCATGTAGTTTGAATCGGCAAGGAACACATCGCGTTCCTGTTTATCAACTGCCATATATTGATATTTCCTCTTTTTGAAATTCTCTAATGCTTCCGGCGAGTTGCTTTCTATCCAACATGCTTTGTATAAACTAATTGATTCCCATCGGCACTGTGCGCCGTATTCATGCAGCAACCGGTATTGAATAACTTCAAACTGCAATTGCCCAACTGTTCCGATAATTTTTCGTCCATTATACTGATTGATAAAAAGTTGAGCTACACCTTCGTCTGTAAGCTGATCAATCCCTTTGTTTAACTGCTTGGTTTTCATCGGATCAGCATTTTCTATATACTTAAACAGTTCGGGGGAAAAACTCGGCAAACCCTTGAAATGCAAGTTCTCGCCTGCCGTCAGGGTGTCGCCTATTTTGAAATTCCCAGTATCCGGCAAACCAATAATATCGCCGGCGTAGGCTTCGTCAACAGTTTCTTTTTTCTGTGCCATAAAAGCTGTCGCCTGCGAGAATTTCATCATCTTGTCTAAACGGACATGTTTGTAATTAGTGTTACGCTCAAATTTTCCGGAGCATATCTTTAAAAAAGCTATGCAACTCCGATGGTTCGGATCCATATTGGCATGGATTTTAAATATAAAGCCTGAAAAAGGATCATTTTCAGGTATAACTGTTTTTTCTGTTGCCACAACCGGACGTGGAAATGGCGCAATGCGAATAAAACAGTCCAACAACTCCTTGACTCCAAAGTTGTTAAGGGCTGAGCCAAAAAAGACCGGCGCAATATCGCCTGCAAGATAGGCGTCAATGTCAAATTGGGGATAAACGCCTGTTATCAAGTCCAAATCGGCGCGAAGCTTCTCTGATGATTCGCTCCCGATATGATTTTCAAGATCGGGATTATTTATGTCTTTAAATTCTATTGATTCCGTAACAACCTGTTTACTTGGAACATAAAGATCTAATTTTTCTTCGTAAATATTATAAACGCCCTTGAATTTGCTTCCCATTTCAATTGGCCAGCTCAACGGGCGTACATGAATATGAAGTTCCTGTTCCAGTTCATCCAGCAAATCGAAAGGGTCTTTTCCGTCGCGGTCCATTTTATTAACGAAAACTATAACCGGCGTTTTACGCATCCTGCACACTTCCATTAATTTGCGTGTTTGTGCCTCCACACCTTTTGCCGTATCAATTACAATAATTACGCTATCTACAGCAGTTAAAGTACGGTAAGTGTCTTCAGCGAAATCCTGGTGACCGGGCGTATCAAGAATATTGATTTTATGTTCTTCATAATCAAATCCCATTACGGATGTGGCAACTGAAATCCCGCGCTGCTTTTCTATTTCCATCCAGTCGGAAACGGCTGTCTTCTTAATTTTGTTTGATTTAACTGCTCCGGCAACATGAATAGCGCCTCCAAAGAGCAACAGTTTTTCGGTCAATGTAGTTTTACCGGCATCTGGGTGACTTATTATTGCAAAAGTCCTTCGACGCCGTATCTCATTTGTTAATTCGTTCATCATATTTAAAATTTGGGCGCAAAGTTACATGAAATTTTCTAATTACACGTAAAATGAATAATTGAATAGATGAATAATTGAATTTATAAAGCATGAAAGATGTGTCGGGGAAGAGTAGACGAGAGATGAGTGGACAAGTAGACGGGAGATGAGTAGACAAGTAGACGAGAGATTCGTAAACAAGTAGACAAGGGATTAGTAAACGAGTAGACGAGAGATTCGTAAACAAGTTGGTGAGTAGATAAGATGCAGGCACGACTTACCAAGCCGCGCCTGCAAAAGCCCGAATAGGCTTGATTTTCATAACCGCAGGTGAGCGCAGCGTTGCCTGCGGTTAGTGATACAGGCACGGCTTACCAAGTCGCGTCAGCAAAAGCCCGAATGGGCTTGATTTTCATAACTGTAGGCGAGCGTAGCGTTGCCTGCGGTTAGTGATGCAGGTACGGCTTACCAAGTCGCGCCTGCAAAAGCCCGAATGGGCTTGATTTTCATAACCGTAGGCGAGCATAGCGTTGTCTGCGGTTAGTGATGCAGGTACGGCTTACCAAGTCGCGCCAGCAAAAGCCCGAATGGGCTTGATTTTCATAACCGTAGGTGAGCGTAGCGTTGCCTGCGGTTATTTCTCAAATGAACACTTTTCCGGTAAGATTGATTCAAATGCCTTGTTTATCCTTTCGCGGGCATATTCAAATTCGGAATCAACTTCTATTGCATCATTAACGACAATAATACTTTTCTTTTGCTTTTTAATTACTTTCTCCGCAGCATCAACGTCTGCAAGGTTTTCTATAGTAAAAAGGGCGCTGCATGAGTCAACATTGCGGCATTTAACATTTCCTGTAAGCAGTTGCCAATAGCGATATAAATATTGTGATATGTTGGCTTTTTGCCTGAAATGCGGAGGAATAGATGCTATTATTGCTTCGCTTTCTTTGTCCCATACTTCTTTAAGTATGGATTTTAAAAAAGGCTGAGGAAGATGTGGATCATAAAAGCCGGTAAATCTGGGCCATCCCATCAATAAAAGGGTTCGTATAAGATGAACTCCATTCCGCAAACTGAACCATTTGGAAAAATTTTTCCGCAAAACATGCCTTTTATCAAAATTTCTGTTGACAATTTCCAAATTGCACATATTGCAAATTGAAAGCCAGCCCCCGCCATAAGCGTTCATGGCGCATATATCTACAGGCAAACCTTTTATGAAAAAACGTTTTGGGGAAATTTTGTCGATAATAAAAAAGTCGTCGTTAAAGAGAACAAACTGTTCCGATAAATCGGGCAGTTTATGCATGAATAATTCTATTGTATTGGAATTGAACGTTGGCAGCATTTCTTTGGGAATGTACTCTTCATGGTTGACTAATCGCAGTTTAGGGTGATTTGTGTTCATCCATTCCGGAATTTGATTTGCTGTAATAAAAAATATTTTATCTACCCAGTTGGCAAATTTTTCAACTCCACGAAACCAGTAACGCAAATTTTCCCAGTCGCGAAAGCGACATGCACTTTTGTCACCTATTTCCAGCAAAGAATATTTTTCGTATTCGGCTCTCCAACGGCTGTCTTTATCGTCAACCCATAATATTACAAAATCCATATTAGTTCTTTTTAAGATACAAAATAATATATAAATGTTATTTTAGAAATTTATTTATAAAAATATGTTAATCAAAATGAATAACTCGTTAATGCTGCCAAATCCTGTCTTCATAATTGATTTTGTGTTCTGTTTTTAATTTTTGAATATATTTAGTTAGTTCGTTAATTTTAACTTCAATAGATTTCAGTTCTTCCGGATCTGAATCCTTTTCTTCCTGCAATACGTCTTGGTAATTGTACAGATTTGCCTGATATTGAGTATAATAAAAAACAGCCTTAGTATAATCTTTAAATTGAAAATCAAACAGCGAAGCTATATTGAAATTCAATTCCATTTTAAGCCTGTTAGATGGAGCATGGCGAAGCGCCTCTATGTAATATCGAAGGGCGTCTTCATATAAGCTGTCTTTTTCACATGCTTTAGATAAGCCTGTATAATAAGTACATAGCGCTGTCTGATTTGGCAATTCCCGCTCAATAAGTTTCTGATACAAAGGAATAGATTCCGAATATTGTTGCAAATTGAATTTAACGGAAGCTAAGGCGTAAAGTGTGTGCTTGTTTGTACTATCGGCTTGCTCGTAAACCTGTTGCAGGTAGGGATGAGCTGCCGTGTCGTTTTGCAGGAAAAAATGCGAAATTCCAAGACTGCGTTTTACTATAATGGACGAATCACCAACAGCGAGACATTTTTCAAAACGGCGGACAGCTTCTTTATATTTGCCGAGATTATAATAGCTAAGGGCGTTAAGTACATTCATTTGCGCATTAGTCGTATCGGTAGCGAGAAACGTTTCGGAGTATTGCAAAGCCTGTAAATAATCCATTTGATTAAGGCAAAGTTTAACCAAACTCAGGATAGAAAAAACGTCGCGGGCGTCGGCTTCCCATGCCGCCTGATAGTGAACTTTGGCGCTGTCGATGCTGTTTAGTTTTTCGTAGCAAAGGGCGATGCTTTTTTCCAAATAGGCATGACTGTATTTTGCCGTATCTATTTGAAGGTAATTTTCCAAAGCAGTCGCGTATTTTTCGGCGCGATATAACAAATCGGCTTTCCTGACACGAAAATAAAGATTGGCAGAATCGGCGGCTATTAAATGATTATAACTGTTGATACTTTTGGAATACTGCAAGTTAGCCTCGTAACATTGCGCAAGATCTAATAATAGAGAAATGTCGTCGGGATAATTTTCATGGGCAGTTTCCAAAATCTCAATAGCTTTGGAATAATTGTTTAACCATTTATAACACAAAGCTTTTTGATATAATAAATATCGCGAAGATTCCTGAGTGTCTATATATTCGATGGCTTGCTGGTATTGCGCTTTACGGAGATAATCCGTCAGTACGGAATCCTGTGTTTGCGCCTGTAAAAACACAGCGCCAGACAAAAAAAGAATGATCCAAATGAGAGATATGCTTTTAGTCATAATATTCATATTTTTACATCCAGCAAAGATAGCATAAAATTTTCAAATTACACACAAACAAATAATTATAAATTATGAATTATACTTTACGCGGTTTAATTTTGTGCAACCTCATTGTGAGCGTTAGCGAAGCAATCCAGAAATTAGTTTTCAGTTTTCAGTTTTCAATGCTGGATTGCTTCAGGCTTTGCCTTCGCAATGACGTTGTTCGTCATTGCGAGCCGTTTACTGAGCATCTGCAAAACCTTGTGTTTTACGAAAAGGCGCGTAGCGCAAGTATCTTTGTAGCCGTGTGCGTAAGCGCACGGTAAAGGATGTACGAAATATAAACAGAGCAGCGTAGCTGCGATACCTTGTATTACTGGATTGCTTCAGGCTTTGCCTTTGCAATGACGTTGCTTTGTGATCGTCATTGCGAGCCGTTAGCGGAGAAGCAATCCTAAAATTTACGGGGGAAATTTACGAAATAATTTTGAAAGACAAACAAACAAGACTGGCTTTTGCGAAGAATTTCTACCGGTTCTTTTTCTTTCGTCTGGGTGGCGGAATATCTTCTTTTTTCCTAACCGTTTTTGTGAAAATATCTTCTTTACTTTTTGGGCGGATATAATTATAATCCACAAAGTCTTTCAAATATTTTTTTTCGGGATTCAAGTCAGGGATTGGAAGCGTTTCTGCCTTTGGCGATGGATACCAAACAATTTTAACCGGCTGGCGATTGCGCACGTAAATAGTCATAAAACTGCTCTCTGTCCTGTTTTGTCCAATAAATGACACACCGTCTTCGTCTATCGGGTAATAAATAGATTCGGCATTACCCTGAACTTCAATCAAATTCAATTCTCCAGCCGTGAAATAGGCATACAAGTTCTTGCCTTTCATCTGGTTATAGAAAGTAGTATCTTTTTCTTCTATCGAAAAAGCATAATTCAGAACGTTGATTCTTTCAAGAGTACTGTCGTTAAATATAATATGCATTGTGTCGCCGGTCAGCTGGTAACCTGTATTCCAAAGGACAGGATTTTTGTAAAGACACAGGACTGAATCTATCGTGTTGATTTGCATGGAATCGCAGAGACCCTGTAAATCAACACGATAAAAACGAACTCCATAGTAAGCTTTTATTTCTCTTTCGACGCCAATCGTATGCAGCAGGATTGTATCGGCATGAATGAACATCGAATCAGGCTGGGAATATTCAATTGCCTGAGCAGAATCGGTAGCAAAAGCATAATCCTTTACCTGGTCGTAATAGCCATAGTTTCCCGTTAAAATTATTTTTTTAGCCGTATCGTTTATGACCATGTTGTCGAAAGCCTCCCCAAATCCCGTTTGACGGTTGTAAAACAATGAATCGGCAGTAATGGTTTTTGTGCGGTCTTTGCTCACAACTGTTGAACGGTTATACAACATGGCTTCATCAGTAATCGTATTGTACCAGCCCAAATCGGAATAAATTATTCCGCTATCGGATTCAACAACAGTAGGACCAACAATATTTGCTACCTTATTTACTGTATTATAAACCAGAGTATCAGACGTTAATAAAAACTGCGGATTTTGAAGGTTTACTTTTTCCCTGAAAGTTGCCAGTTTTGTGGCTGGCGAATATTGCCCGTAAACGGAAGTCAATTCATTGACCGAATCAACCAGCATACCGCCATCAAAGAAATATCCGATATTTTTTATTCTGTCGAAGTCGAAATTATCAGTAAACAAAGTCAGGCTATTGTTTTCCATTCTGACATTTTCGCGCATTTTCGCCAGGCTTATATTTCCTTCATACACAAGATAATCGCCATAGATAAACAAAGTGTCGCCCTGCTCTATGCGTACGTTACTGAAAGCTTCCAGCGTATTGCTTAATGAATATAAGTATGCGCTGTCGCAATACATATATGTGCTGTCGTGGCGGAAAATAACGTCGCCCATGAATACATAAACATCAGGATTGTTATCTCTTTCAAATACAATCGAATCGGCATGTTCGTGATCAATACGGGTCGGTTCCTTCTTGGAAGGATTGTTCTGCTGCATTCCCGTAATTACGAAAGCAATGAATAGCAGAAAAAAAAGCAGGGTTTTAGGAAATTTAGTCAACAAGCCAGTCTTTCATTTTGAAATCGCAATTTTTCCATTTATCGTTAATACGGATATATGTGTCCTGTATTTTTTTTGCAATCCACTTATCCAGTATTTCTTCCCGCTTTTCCTCTTCTACCATAGATTTAATTGCCTGGAAATCGTCTGATAAACTTGCCTTATGTCCTTCTATTCGCGATTTTAGCTTTACAATTGCCACCACGTTTTTCTGCTTGGAATTAATCATCGAAAACGCAGGGGAAATATCGCCGACATTCATGTTATAAACGGCTTTGGCGATTTCAGGAGGAAGTTCATCCATCTCAAAGCGCGATGTTCCAACTCTGTCGGAATAGTTTGAACGGTTTTGATTGACCATCAAACCTTTATTCAAGCGGGTATCTTTATCGTTTGAAATATAAGTAGCTGCTTCTTCAAAAGTAAATTTACCGCCAATAATATCCGTCTTGATAGAATCCAGTCTCAATCGCGCCTCGTCTAATTCTTCATTCGATACTTTGGGACGAAGCAAAATATGGCGGACATTGATTCTGTCGCCGCGCTTTTCGATTAACTGAATAATATGGTAGCCATATTCTGTTTCCACAATTCGCGAAATCTTTTTCGGCTCGTTCATTTCAAATGCAACCTCAGCAAATTTAGGGTCTAACATGCCTTTCCCTATAAATCCGAGTTCGCCGCCGCGTTTTGCCGATTCCGAATCTTCCGACCACAAACGGGCTAAAGAAGAAAATTCACGTTTTCCGGAATTTGCCTGTTCGGTATAATCTCTCAGTCGCTGCTTTACGTCGTCTATTTCTGCTAAAGAAATTTGAGGCTCCAGCGTGACTATCTGTACTTCTACAGAAGTTGGAATAAAAGGAAGACTGTCGATGGGAATCCTGTTAAAGAAAGCGCGTACCTCAGCCGGAGTAATTTTAATGTCGCCAACCAATTTTTGCTGTACACTTTGAACCATTAGCTGTTCTCGAAGGGTTTGTTTCAAATCTTCCCTGAGGGATGAAATGGTCTTCTGATAATATTCTTCAAATTTTTCCTTAGAACCTACCCTGTTTATGGCAAGATTAATTCTCGATTCTACCTCCATAAGAACTCTATTTTCAGGAGCTTCGATACTGTCTAACTTTGCCTGGTGCAAAAACAGTTTTTGGATTGCCATCTGTTCCGGAATGATACAATATGGATCGCCTTTTAGTTTTTCGCCGCTATCCTGCATTTGCAAGCGATAGTTTTCAACATCTGAACGGAGTATGGCGTCATCGCCGACGACCCAAACCACTTCATCAATAATATTGTCTTGCGCCTGCACTGCCGTTTCTTTTCTAAATACAGCCAAAACAATTAATAAAAAGAAAAACTTCTTCATGTTATTTATTTTTATGTGAACAACCTGTTTATTTTGCCGTTCACTCTTCATAAAATGTTATATTGCCTTTATCCAATGCTTTACGATATAAATCTTCTTCTATTTTATTTAGAAAATCAATCTTTTGCTGATTAATCAAAATTTCCTTGATGGTTGGCTTTGCATACTCAAAAGGAGCGTTGTCGCCAGGTAACAGGTAAGCTGTTATATGCAATAGATAATAATACTTACTGTCTTGCTGTTCAATGTATTTATTCAATTTTACAATATCGCTCTGATTCCTGTAATTTTCAGGCCATGTAAGCGTCAATTCATTGAAATCAACCCAATTATCAACAAAATAGCCATATTCTACCGCATTTCTGACGCAATAATTTTCAATATTTGAAATATTGGTTGGCGAAATTGTTTTGTACCAAACCTTTACCTTGTCAATTTGTGGAGCGTTATGAGGTATTCTTAAAAACAGACCCTTTATTAAGGGTCTGTCTATCTTGAATTTATCCTTATTCGCTTCGTAGTAATCAAACTGCGACTGATTATCTATCTCTTTCGACAGTTTTTCGCTGATTAACTGTTCCTTATACTGATAGATAGTAAGCGATTGCCGGTAATTATTCACTAACTGTTCTATATTTTTCTTGTCGGCAATATTTTTAGCAGCAACGTCGTACATGAGAATATTGTTAATCCATGTATGAATATAATGTTCCGCCGCCACGATACTGTCTTCAGGACTTAAAGCGGGAGGTATATTGGCGTTTAATTCCTCTTTTGTCAGCGCCTCGTTATTGACTTTGACAATATATACAACTTCCTTTTCCAAATCTCTGGAGCAGGCAACCGAGAATAAAAATAAAACAGCTAATATTGAAGAAATTACCCTCATAAAAGGCTTATTATTTTACGGTTTTCAACACATCGTCATAGATAATGACAGGATACTTTTTATTCAGTTCTTCCAGCCATTTTTCTTCCAGATAATCTTGATAATCAGTAATTACCAACCCTCTCACATCGGTATAACTGTCCGGCATGTCAGGTAAATACTTGCCAATCAGGAAGAAACCGGTGAAGCCTTCCGAAAGCGTCGCTTTTCCTGCGTGGAAAATAAGTTCGTCAACATACTGGTTATCACCCTGTACGAACAAACCTTTTTCGATCTTTATAACAGGATTTTCGTCTTTTTTGTAGTGTTCGGTCAGATACTGAGCTGCTGCATCCATATCCAGCTTTGCTATTTCCTTCTGCATTTTTTTCTTGGCTTTTGCGTCCTTCAATAAAACGACATACCCTTTATAATGCGGCTTGTTCCACGCATATTTGGCTTTGTTTTCTTCAAAGAATTTTTTCAGTCCAACCGTATCGGAAGATGATTTTGCCCACACTTCGTTGTTGCTGACTTCAAACAGCAGGATTCCTTCGTGGTATTCGCGTACAAGATTCTTAAATTCAGGATATTTGTTTTCCAGCGATTTGTCTTCTGTTTGCATTAGCAGGCTGTATTCATAATTTTTGAGTAGATCCTGTAATACTTCTGTTGACAGTGTATATGGAAAACGTTTGCCCTGTTGTTTGATATATTCGATAAAATCGCCAATTGTGTAAGATTTATTTCCTATATTATATAAAACTTCTTTACTGTCGGCGAATTTTTCAATAAATACGCTGTCGGTTGGATAAACTGTTTGAGCCTCAGTTATAAGCGCTTTACAGGCATTTTCATTGGAAGAAAAACCATATTCTTTTTTCCATTTTTCAATAGCAGGTTTATTCAAATCAACGGAATAACCTGTTTTTTCAAATTTTGCCTGCAACTCGGCTTTTTTATCTTCATAAGACGCAATCGCTCTCTTACCCAGCAGTTTGATGATATGATATCCGTACACTGTTTTCACCGGTTTTGAAATTTCGCCATCTTTTTGCAGGGCAAAAGCGGCATTGTTAAATTCGGGAATCATCATTCCCTGTCCGAACCATGACAGATCGCCGCCTCTTGCTGCTGAAGAAGGGTCGCCGGAATATTCTTTTGCAAGATCTTCAAACGAAACGCCGTTATTCAGTTTTGTATAAATTGTGTCGATCTTAGCGAGAGCATCAGCTACAGCAACCGTATCGGCGTCTTTCGGAAGAGAAATCAATATGTGTGCGGCATGAATTTCGCCCGGATCGACTTTTTTTGCCAGTACTTTTACCAAATGGTATCCGTAATTCATTCTGATAGGCTGACTTATTTGTCCTACGGGCGTACTGTAAATTCCTTTTTCCAAAATCATAGAAGGCAATCTTAATCCTGAAACCCAGCCTACGTAACCAGGTCTGTCGCCTTGCTTGTAGTTGGTGTCGTCGGTATATTCCGAAACTAAGCTTTCAAATTTTTCGCCTTTCAGGTATTTTTCGCGTATCTGAATCGCTTTTTTATAAGTTTCCAAAGTATCAGCCGGAAAAATATGCGGCGACTGAGAATTTTTAGCAGCAGGGAAAAGAAGCAAAAGGTTGCTGATTTCTATCAAATCCTTACCTCTTTCGTATTCCTCTTTCATCAATTTATCATCTATCTCAGTAGCTGTTAAATAGGGTTTTGCCAATTGTGAGCGGTATTCGCCCAACTCTTTGTAGAAAGCAGCAGTGGTATCCAAACCCTGCGTTTCCGCTTCTGTTACCTTTAACTTAAAATTCTTAAAAAGAGTGACATATTCGTCAAATGACTTTTTGTCAATGGCATTTTCGTTATTATTCTTGCTGTAAAGATATTCAAATTCCGACTTACTGATAGCTTTCCCGTTTATTTTCATTATAACGGGATCATTATTCTGTGCGTAAACCGCCATTGATAATATCGCAAGAATGAAAGGATAAAAATACTTTTTCATATTCTTAATTCAAAATAAAATAATGTTTTTTTTTCAATAGATATATAATTACGTTTACAAGTAACGAACAATGGAATAAATTATTGTATTTATTATGTGAAAAAATAAATTTTATCCTCTGTTATAGCTACTGTAATTTGGAGCTTCCTGTGTAATAGCCACATCGTGAGGATGGCTTTCTGCCATTCCTGCATTAGTTATTCGTGTGAATTTGGCATTGTGCAAAGCTTCAATATCGGCGGCTCCGCAATAGCCCATTCCTGATTTCAGTCCGCCAACCATTTGATAAATAACTTCATACAGCGACCCTTTAAAAGGAACGCGGGCTGCAATTCCTTCTGGAACCAATTTTTTAATATCGTCTTCCACGTCCTGGAAATAGCGGTCTTTAGAGCCTTTTTGCATAGCTTCCAGTGAACCCATTCCCCTGTATGATTTAAATTTACGTCCATTATAAATGATCGTTTCACCAGGCGATTCCTCTACTCCCGCTAAAAGCGATCCCATCATAACTGAATGTCCACCGGCTGCCAGAGCTTTCACAATATCGCCCGAATAACGCAATCCGCCGTCGGCAATAATTGGTATGCCGCTGCCTTCCAATTCCTTAGCAACTTCATATATAGCAGACAGTTGCGGAACGCCTACGCCTGCAATAATGCGCGTAGTGCAAATCGATCCAGGTCCAATTCCGACCTTAACCCCTGCAGCTCCGGCGTCTACCAACCAGCGGGCTGCTGTGGCTGTAGCGATATTTCCGACTACAATATCAATGTTGGAAAACTGTTTGACAGCTTCTTTCAAAACGTCGAGAACCCCCTGTGAATGACCGTGAGCCGTATCAATCACAATTGCGTCAACGCCTGCGTCAACCAAAGCGCCAATGCGTTCAAAAACGTCGCCCGTAACGCCTACGCCCGCCGCTACTCGAAGTCGCCCCTGTTTGTCCTTGCAGGCAAACGGTTTATCTTTAGCTTTTGTAATATCCTTGTATGTTATAAGTCCGATTAATTTATTATCGCTGTCAACAACCGGCAACTTTTCTATTTTGTGCTGCTGAAGAATATCGGAAGCTGCCTCTAAATCAGTAGATTGATTGGTTGTTACCAAATCTTTGGACGTCATAACTTCTTCGACTAAACGATTCATCTTCCGCTGAAAGCGAAGGTCGCGATTAGTGACGATGCCTACTAAGTGATGCTCGTTGTCAACCACAGGTATTCCTCCAATTTTATATTCACTCATCAATGCCAAAGCATCTCCGACAGTTTTTCCTCTTTTAATGTTTACGGGATTGGAAATCATTCCATTCTCGGCTCTTTTAACTGAACGCACCTGCTTGGCTTGTTCTTCAATAGACATGTTTTTGTGAATCACTCCTATTCCGCCTTCACGGGCAATTGCAATAGCAAGTTTAGCTTCTGTCACAGTATCCATTGCGGCAGAGACCATTGGAATATTAAGCGGAATGTTTTTTGAGAATTTTGTCGATAAATCGACGTTGCGCGGTAAAACATTTGAATAAGCGGGGATTAACAATACATCATCGAATGTTAAACCATCCATAACGACTTTATCTGCAATAAACGACATATATAAAATGCTTTAATTTTTTTTTATTGCGTGCAAATGTAATCATTTTTTTTTCAGTTCACACTATATTAATCAAAAAAAGACGCAAATCTTTATTTCATGTTATATTCTGCACGGAATTGTTTTGTGCATCGTCATTGCGAAGCAATCCAGAAATTAGTTTTCAGTTTTCAGTTTTCAGTTTTCAGAAATTAGTTTTCAGTTTTCAGTTTTCAGAAATTAGTTTTCAGTTTTCAGTTTTCAATGCTGGATTACTTCAGGCTTCGCCTTCGCAATGACGATGCACAAAACCATACCGTGCAAAGTATAACTTCTTCTATTCTCTATTCTTTTAACTTCGTCTAACTTTCATTCTCCATTCTTTTAGCTTTGTCTAACTTTCATTCTCCATTCTTTTAGCTTCGTCTAACTTCTATTCTCCATTCCTTTAACTTCGTCTAACTTCCATACTTTACGCAGTTTAATTTTATGTAACGTCATTGCGAGCGTTAGCGAAGCAATCCAGTAATTAGTTTTCAGTAATTAGTTTTCAGTTTTTAATGCTGGATTGCTTCAGGCTTCGCCTTCGCAATGACGATGCACAAAACCATTCCTTTAACTTCGTCTAACTTCTATTCTCCATTCATTTAACTTCGTCTAACTTCTATTCTCCATTCGTTTAACTTCGTCTAACTTCCATACTTTACGCAGTTTAATTTTATGCAACATATAACGTATAACTAAAAACTAAAAATCAGTTAAATTTTTTGTAAATTCAATTCATTACCGTAACTTTGCCAACATTTTTTCAAGATTTACAGTATGAAAAACTTAAAATTATTACTTAAAGCAATACTTATGGCAGTGATACTGCCTCTTACTATTTTATCTGTTTTTTCACAGGAAATACAAAAGGAAAATGACATTATATCTGTTATAGGAACAGGAGATATTATGCTTGGCTCTAATTATCCAACTGCTGCCAAACTGCCTCCTAACGATGGAAAAGACCTTTTCAAGAACGTAAATGATATACTGCGCGACGCTGATGTTACTTTTGGAAATCTGGAAGGATGCTTTTTAAACGAAGGCGGAAATGTTAAGTCCTGTAAAAGCGGATGCTATTATTTTCGTATGCCCGACAGATATGTTAATTATCTGGTAGATGCTGGCTACGACTTAATGAACATTGCCAATAATCACATGGGCGATTTTGGAACGCAGGGACGGAATAATACTGTTAAAGTGCTAAAAGAAGCGGGGTTGTATTATGCTGGTTTGGAAGGATGCGAAACTTCAACCTTTGAAATTAACGGTGTTAAATACGGATTTTGCGGTTTTGCTCCTAACACGGGTACAATTAAGATTACAAATATACCTCTTGCAAAAAAACTTGTTTCTAAATTGAAAGCCGAATGTGACATAGTGATTGTTTCTTTTCACGGCGGAGCTGAAGGCAAGGCGCATAACCGCGTGACACGAAAACCCGAATCGTTTTATGGAGAAAACAGGGGAAATGTGTATGAGTTTGCTCATGCAGTGGTTGACGCAGGAGCAGACATTGTTTTCGGTCACGGACCTCACGTCGTGCGTGCTGCCGAATTGTATAACGACCGTTTTATCATTTACAGTATGGGTAATTTTTGCACGGCAGGTGACGTTAATATCAACGGCGTCAGCGGATATGCTCCGATTGTAAAAGTATTTACCGATAAAAAGGGAAAATTTGTTAAAGGACAAATATATTCATGTCTCCAAAAAGACAAAACCGGACCCTTCAAAGACAGTAACCACTTGGCTGCAAAAGAAATAAAGCGACTTACGGAATTGGATTTTCCCCAAACCAATCTGATTATTTCCAGCGACGGATTGATAGAAAGACGGGATGCAAAAACAAAGGATACTGCGTTTTGTCCTGATAACAATTCATTTGATATTACCGAAAATTATACATATTCAATTGATTTCCAGAATGATCCTGAATTAATGTCTCAAATTAATGAAATCATTGATTTCTCAAAACAATTTATAGGACTTCCTTACAGAAGAGGCTCTAAAGGACCTAAATCATTTGATTGTTCAGGATTTACATCTTTTGTGTTCAAGAACTTCGGATATAAGCTCGGTTCAAGTTGTGTGACGCAGGTGAAACAGGGAATAAAAATTGAAGCAGAAGAATTAAAAACAGGAGACCTTATTTTTTTCAAAGGACGGAATATCAAATCAAAGCGCGTTGGTCACGTGGGTATTGTAGTCTCTAACGACGAAGATGGAAATATTACGTTTATTCATGCTTGTCGGCGCGGAGTTAAAATAGATGAACTCAATAAATCATCTTATTATAAACCTCGATATGTAACTGGTTTGCGGATTTTTGGAGAAAATTCATAGAACGAAACACATAGCGCAAAAGCATCTCGTCATTGCGAGCGCCAGCGAAGCAATACAGAATTAGTTATCAGTTTTTAGTTATCAGTTTTTTTAGTACTGGATTGCTTCAGGCTTTGCCTTCGCAATGACGTTGCACAAAACCATGCCGTGCAGAGTATAATTTGCTGTTAAAAAAGATGTCGCAGCTACGCTGCTCAGGGAAAGG
>JAIRPX010000298.1 GCA_031256775.1 Dysgonamonadaceae bacterium | reverse complement strand
GCTGCGACATCTTTTTTAACAGCAAATTAATTCATAAACATGAAATGAATAAAAATTAAGGTATCGCAGCTACGCTGCTCTGTTTATATTACGTACATCCTTTACCGTGCGCTTACGCAAACGGCTACAAAGATACTGGCGCTACGCGCCTTTTCGCAAAACACAAGATTTTGCAGAAGATCCGTTTTTATACATTCACATACTTGTTTACTAATCAAATCATCTACTCGTATACTAATCTACTCATCTACTCGTTTACTAATATACTCATCTACTCGTTTACTCGTATACTAATCTACTCGTTTACTCGTATACTAATCTACTCGTTTACTCGTATACTAATCTACTCGTTTACTCGTCTACTAATAAACTCATCTACTCGTTTACTCGTCTACTAATAAACTCATCTACTCGTTTACTAATAAACTCATCTACTCGTTTACTCCTTAATATTATGATAATTCTTGCGAAAAATAGCATCCCTGACTTATATTGTGAAAAAAAACTTTTATCTTTGTATCCTTATTTCATATAGTTTTTAATTATTTTTAATTTTTTTGACATAAAAGATGGAAATAGCAACAAAGTACAATCCTTCGGAAGTAGAAAATAAATGGTATCGATATTGGATGGAAAAAGGATTTTTTCATTCGGAACCGGATGAGCGAGAACCTTATACCATTGTTATACCGCCACCTAATGTGACAGGCGTATTGCACATGGGTCACATGCTGAATAATACAATTCAGGATATATTGATTCGTCGCGCCCGCATGAAAGGTAGAAATGCCTGCTGGGTTCCCGGCACTGATCATGCCTCAATCGCTACCGAAGCGAAAGTTGTTGCCAAACTGATGGAAGAAGGAATTAAAAAAACGGATCTCACGCGAGAACAGTTTATTGAACATGCCTGGAGCTGGACGCGCAAGCATGGAGGAATTATTCTTGAGCAGCTGAAAAAACTTGGCGCATCCTGCGACTGGAATCGTACTTGTTTTACAATGGACGAAAAACGCTCTGAAAGCGTTATCAGGGTTTTTGTCGATTTGTATGAAAAAGGACTGATTTATCGGGGTGTGAGAATGGTAAACTGGGATCCAGCGGCTAAAACTGCGCTTTCCGATGAAGAGGTTAATTACAGGGAACAGCAGGGAAAACTTTATTATCTTCGCTACCGGATAGTTGGCGATGATTCCTATGCCGTAGTAGCTACCACTCGCCCCGAAACAATTATGGGCGATACTGCAGTATGCATAAATCCGAATGATCCGAAAAACGCCCATCTGAAAGGAAAGAAAGTGATTGTTCCAATCGTTGGACGTGAAGTCCCAATAATTGAGGATGAATTTGTGGATATTGAATTTGGAACCGGTTGCCTGAAAGTTACTCCAGCCCATGATATGAATGACTACATCCTGGGCGAAAAACATAATCTTGAAACAATAGATATTTTCAACGACGATGGTACGTTGAACCGTTTTGGACTGCAATATGAAGGAAAAGATCGTTTTGAAGTCCGCCGGTTAATCGAATCTGATTTGCAGGAGGCTGGCTTGATTGAAAAGGTAGAACCGTATGAAAATAAAGTTGGTTTCTCTGAAAGGACGAACGTTCCAATTGAGCCAAAATTATCCATGCAGTGGTTTTTAAAGATGGAAAAACTGGCGAAGCCTGCGCTGGATGCTGTAGAAGATGATACTATACGGTTTTATCCGGCAAAATTCAAAAATACCTACCGCCACTGGATGGAAAATATCAAGGACTGGTGTATTTCGCGTCAGTTGTGGTGGGGACATCGCATTCCTGCCTATTACCTTCCACAGGGTGGCTTTGTTGTTGCAACAACAAAGGAAGAGGCATATCAAAAAGCTATGGAAAAAGTGAATTATCACCTGTCGATAGACGATCTCAGACAGGATGAAGACTGTTTGGATACATGGTTTTCGTCGTGGTTGTGGCCTGTATCTGTTTTCGATGGCATAAATTGTCCCGATAACAGGGATATAACATATTATTATCCTACCAATGATTTAGTTACGGCTCCAGAAATTATTTTTTTCTGGGTTGCAAGAATGATTATTTCAGGATATGAATACAGGAATGAAGCATGTTTCCGCAATGTTTATTTCACGGGAATTGTACGCGACAAGCTGGGACGGAAAATGTCGAAATCGCTTGGAAATTCTCCAGATCCCATTGAGCTGATGAACAAATACGGAGCCGACGGAGTAAGAATGGGTATGCTGCTGACTTCGCCTGCGGGAAACGATTTGCCTTTCGATGAAAGTCTTTGTGAACAGGGACGAAATTTCAACAATAAAATATGGAACGCTTTCCGGTTAGTGAAAGGCTGGGAAACAGCAAATGTGGAACAGCCTGAATCAGCAGCAGTTGCTGTACGCTGGTTTGAAGCGCAGTTGGTGAAAACAATAGAATCCATAAACGATTCTTTCGATAAATACAGGATTTCGGAAGCATTGATGGAAGTATATAAACTTTTCAGGGACGAATTTTCTTCGTGGTATCTGGAAATGATCAAACCGGCTTACGGACAGCCAATAGACAGGAAAACATACGATGCTACTATTATTTTCTTCGACTGTTTACTGCGAATGCTCCATCCGTTTATGCCTTTTATAACGGAAGAATTATGGCAGGCTCTGGAAGAAAGAAACGATGGCGAAAGCATCATGGTTGCCACGCTGCCCGACGCAGCAACAGGCTGGGACGCCAACTGCATAGAAGGGATGGAAGAAGCCAAAGAGATTATTTCCAATATCAGGATGATCCGGTTGCAGAAAAATATCCCAAACAAAGAGCCGTTGAAATTGCAGATTGTGGGCGATTATGCGTCCTGCTATTTTCCTGCTGTTGAAAAAATGGCAAATTTGTCGGTAATTGAAAAAGTATCGGAAAAATCATCGGGAGCGGTTTCTTTTTTAGTGAAAACTGCGGAATTTGCCATTCCATTAGGCGGCAGTATGAATGTGGAAGAGGAACTGGAAAAACTGGAAAAAGAATTGAAATATTATCAGGAATTTCTGGTTTCGGTACTTAATAAATTGAATAACGAAAGTTTCGTTTCCAGAGCGCCTGTAAAAGTAATTGAAATTGAGCGGAAAAAACAGGCTGACGCCGAAAGTAAAATCAAGTCTTTGCAGGAAAGTATCGCGGCATTGAAATGAAAAAGTTATCAACAATAGAAATAAAGAAGGTGAAAACAGTTTTTTTTGCCTTTTTTGCTGTTTTTATATCTTCCTGTGGTTCAAGTATTCATATTTTTACGATTGAAACACTGGAACCTGCATCCGTAACATTGCCATCAGACATAAACAGCGTTTTCATTGTAAATAATACAGTACGTCAGCCCGGAAATATTGCAGGAATCAGCAGGACGTATTCAGGAAAAACAATAGAAGATTATGAACTTAACCTGGATTCTGTTTCATGGAACAGTATTCAAATGCTTAACGTTCAGCTTAAAAACGATAACTTTTTCGATAAGGTTTCCGTTTATGCAAAGCCGGCAAGAAACGATGGCGAATGGATGAGTATTATTCCTTTGCAGAAAGAATTTAAACATGAAGTATTTGATATACATGGCTTTGACGCAATCATCTCAATCGATCGTATCCTTTTCAGCGTTGAGGAAGACGTAAGAAACTTACATGAATTATTGAACGTTTATCCATACGTCCACGTGAAAAACATAATAAAAGGCAATCTTGATTGCAGTATTTACCTGTATGACAAAGAAGAACCTTTTGCCGCTTTCACTCTTTCAGACAGTTTGATTTATGACGCATCTGTATATGCCGATTCCATAATTGTTCTGAAAGAATTACCGGAAGCGCAAATAAATGAATTGGCTTACTCTTTAATCGAACAGTTGCTTTGCCGTATTGTTCCTTTCTGGGTTTACCAGGAAAGAGCGCTTTATGTTGTAAATAATTCCAGAATGAAGGAAGCTTTCATTTTTGCTAAAAAAGGAAAATGGAACATGGCTGAATCTGTATGGATAAACGAATATGAACGGCAATCAAGCAACTCTACTAAATCGAAGATAGCCAACAACATCGCCATTGCAAACGAAATGCGCGACAACCTGGACGCCGCTCTGCTATGGGCAATTAAGGCAAAGGAACACGCGCCAAATGATTCAGACGAAAAAGCTTATATCGACGCCTATATTTCAAGCCTGCAAAAGCGTATTGAAAACAGTCGCCTGCTGGATTTGCAAGGGGGAAACAAATAAATAATAGTGCGAATCTGGGGTTAAATTAAAACTTTATCATTTTAATAGCCGCAGGCAACGTTATCGCTCGCCTGCGGTTATTAAAATTTTGTCATAAAAGGACATTTTATGCTTACACATACTTTTTGATATATTCCATTATTCATTTATTTTTTTTCCTGTCAGTTCCTATTATATACTTGGGATCACCTGCAAAACCTTGTGTTTTGCGAGAAGGCGCGTAGCGCCAGTATCTTTGTAGCCGTGTGCGTAAGCGCACGGTAAAGGATGTACGGAATATAAACAGAGCAGCGTAGCTGCAATACTTTAATTTTTATTC
>JAIRPX010000259.1 GCA_031256775.1 Dysgonamonadaceae bacterium | reverse complement strand
CAAAGCCCGCAAGCTTCATTTTTACGAACAGGGTTTGACGAAAAATACGCATTATATTGCAAGTACGGGCATCGAAGGTAAATATATTCATCCAGAAACTACTGTTCTTATGGATGCTTACGCAGTAGATGGCATTCGTAACGAACAAGTCGCTTACCTCAAAGGTGCAAGCCACCTAAACCCGACGCACGAATATGGCGTAACTTTCGAGCGGGCTACGGCAGTTGATTATGGCGACCGTCGTCATATATTTGTTTCTGGCACAGCAAGTATAGATAACAACGGACAGATTGTTTTTCCACTCGACGTAGACAGTCAAACCAGACGTACACTTGAAAATATAGACATACTTCTTCGCGAAGGTGGCGCAGCAATGACAGACATAGCTCAAATGATTGTTTATCTGCGCGATACAGCCGATTACAATGCTGTTTATTCATGTCTCGAAGCGCAATATCCTGATATTCCAAAAGCCATTGTCTGGGCTTCAGTTTGTCGTCCGGGCTGGCTGATTGAAATTGAATGTATCGCCATTTGCGAAGCGCTAAATGAAAATTATGCAGCATTTTAGCAGTAAAATATTTACCACTCTGTGGATTATTGTTATTGCGGTGTTAATTGCAGCAACTTTTGTCGAAAAATATTGCGGTAGTGAAGCGGCATACCATTATATATATGGCGCATGGTGGTTTACTGTACTTTGGGCATTGCTGGCGGCGGGCGCTTTATTTGAAATTTACCGTAAAAAATCCTGTAAAAACAAGGCTATGTTGCTGTTACATCTGTCATTCATTGTGATTCTGGCTGGAGCGCTTTGTACAAAGATTTGGGGCGAACGCGGGCAAATCGTACTGCAAAAAAACAGTCCTTGCATTACGGAAAATATTGCGTTGCCGTTTACCGTTTCCTTAGATACCTTTTATATAAGGTATTACGCAGGAACAAACACGCCTGCCGATTATATATCCGAAATCAGCATAGAAAGTGAAAAAGCGCAAATCTCAATGAATAAGATTTATACATATAAAGGATACCGTTTTTATCAATCATCATATAATGACGGGCAAATTAGCGTGTTAAGCATAAATCACGATCCTTGTGGAATTGCTGTTACCTACGCAGGTTATGCGCTTTTCTTTTTATCAGGCTTGTGGATGATGTTTAGAACACCGATCTTACGGATTACGCAGGTTTTTGCAAGTAAATTTAAAAAACATAGAAAAATCAATATAACATTCATAATCTGCATTTTATCCGGCTTTACAAATGTATTTGCCAACAATGTTTCAACGCTCAACGAAACACAATCGCGGCAATTCGGCGATTTGTGGATGCTATACGACGGACGAATAACTTCCGTATCGACATTTGCACATGATTTCACGTTGAAACTTACAGGAAAAAGCAAATTTGCAGGTTTGAATGTTGAGCAGTTTTTGTCGGGTTTTTTATTTTTTCCAGAAGAATGGCAAAATGTTGCATTATTCAAAATAAAAGATAGTTCGTTGAAAAAACTACTTAACGCTGAAACGCAAAACGCTTCCTTTGCTGATTTTTTCGACGAAAACAATAATTACAAACTTGCCGAACTGCCCCGCTCAAAAGAAATCGACCGGTTAAATGATAAGATACAGTTAATCAATATGTTACATAGTGGAACGCTATTGCAAATGTTTCCGTTGCCGCAAAATGGCGAATTGCACTGGTACAGTCCAACCGAAAATTTCCCGCTAACCGAAAAGCAGGAAAATATCACATTCGTAAGAACAATATTAACTGGTTATTACTCTGCATTGCACAACAACGATGAAGCAAAGGCAACCGCTATATTGCAGCAAATAAGCGAGTTTCAGCAAAATAATGCCGGTGAATTTCTGCCGTCGGAAACGCATCGTAATGTAGAGATTTTTTATTTAAAACATAATGTTATTCAATTTGTTTTCAAAATAAATCTTGCTACCGGCATTCTGTCGTTGCTGTTCCTGTTTATCCTGAAAAACAGGAAATGGCAAGCGCGTTTTTCAAAACTTTTTCTGCTAATGCTCATTCACTCATTTGGATTCCTGACCGTTTCTATTGCGCTACGCACATATATCAGCGGGCAATTGCCTTTTGCAACCGGATTTGAAACGATGTTGCTTTTGGCGTGGCTTGCAATGCTTGCAACATTGATTTTCCGCAAGAAAATGCAGCTGGCATTGCCTTTCGGCTTATTGATTTCGGGCTGCGCATTACTTGTGGCTCATTTGGGAATGATGAATCCAAAAATTACACCGATAATTCCGGTATTGTCTTCTCCATTGCTCAGTCTGCATGTTTCAGTAATTATGATTGCATATATGCTGTTGGCATTCACAGCATTAAACAGTTTGATTGCTTTAATAGCACTGGCTTTACGCAAAACGCCTCAAAGCAATGCAAAACACAATACTCTCCTCTGCCTTCGTCCCGCACTGTTTTTACTGGGAACAGGTATTTTCATTGGCGCGGTGTGGGCAAACATTTCTTGGGGCAATTATTGGAGCTGGGACCCGAAAGAAACTTGGGCATTGATCAGTTTTTTAACATACTCCCTTGTATTACACAAACATAGAATTTCGCCGACAGTATTTCACCTTTTCGTAATTTTAGCTTTTTTTTCCGTTCTGATAACTTACTTCGGCGTAAATTATTTTTTCGGCGGTATGCACGGATATGGTTGATAGTATTACTACCGCATACAGCGTACTAATCTTTCCAGCGCTTTTTCCAAAACCGTCTTCGGACAGGCTATATTCATTCGCATAAATCCAATGCCTTCTTTTCCAAACATTTCGCCACTGTTCAAAGCTAAACCTGCTTTATTGACAAACAAATCTTCCAATGATTTCTGATTTAATTTTAAATCTCTGCAATCCAGCCACATTAAGAAAGAGGCTTGAGGAATAAACGCCTTTATCTGAGGAATATTTTCTTTCAAATAGCTGTCAACAAACTGAATATTGCTTTCAACGTATTGAAGCATCTGACGCATCCAGCCCACGCCATTTTCATAAGCAGCCTGTGTTGCAACATAAGCAAAAAGGGTACCCTCATTCAGTTCGCTTGCCTGAAGGAAATCATAAAAACTTTTCCGCGTCCGACAGTTGGGAATAATTGAATAGGAACTGACTATTCCAGCTATATTGAACGTTTTAGTTGGCGCCATAAACGTAATGCTGTTTTCCTTTGCCTTTTCGGAAACAGTTGCAAAAGGAATGTGTTGATTTCCAAAGAGCGCCATATCGGAATGAATTTCATCTGAAACAACTAAAACGCCTCTATCATAACATAATTCGGCAAGCTCTTCCAAAGTTTCACGTTGCCATGTTATTCCTATCGGATTATGAGGATTGCTCAAAATCAGCAATTTGCAATCTTTGTCGATCAATTTTTTTAATCCGTCAAAATCCATCCTGTACCAGCCGTTTTCTTCAATCAACGGATTATTAACAACCTGGCGCCCATGCATTTGAGTTACAAGTCGAAAAGGATGATAAACCGGAGGCTGGATAATTATTTTATCTTGCGGACTGCTAAAATTCAATATTGTAAACGCAATACCCTTCACAATACCCGGAACATAACTAATCCATTCCTGCTCAATTTTCCAACCATGATGCTCATTAATCCAGCAAATGATTGAATCGTAGTAGCTTTGCGAAGGAACAGTGTAGCCAAAAATCCCATTATCCGCCCGATTTTTTATAGCGTCAATAATAAAATCACCACAACGAAAATCCATATCTGCCACCCAAAGAGGAATCAAATCGGAATTTCCATAGCGCTCCTGCAATACGTCAATTTTTAGCGCTCCGGTATTTTTTCTATCAATAATCTCGTCAAAATTATATTTTTTCATCTCAATTTTTTTCGCAAAGGTAATGCTTTTATCACATAATATCAAGCTGTTATCTTAAATCTTATATTTTTGTTCATAAATATTTACATGCAAAAAGTGTTTTTTATTATTTTTTTCTGTAATTTTGTTAGCTTTTTATGAGTTAAAAAACAGTTTTTTGAAGAGTAATTACAGATAATAAATTATAATACAATATCTAAATATGGCACATATAATGACAGCAGACGTAATTGAGTGGGCAAAAGATTTTCTTGGAAAAGCCGACTCCGAGTTGAACAGTAAAGAAGTAAAAGAACAGAAAAAATATGCTTCTTTAGTTCAAACACCTGAGTATAAAACATTTCTTTCGAAAATGCTGGATGAATCCTCGCAAATTCGCGATAATGCAAAATTGAATAAACGGGTAAAACAGATTATCGGCGAATATGGTATTCCTGATTTTTTCAGCAGTTTCGACAGGTTTCTTATCAAACTTTATCTTAGCGGCGGTTATCTATTCCCGTCTATAGCAATGCCTTTTTTCAAAATGAAACTTCGTAATGAAACTAACAAAATCATTATCGCAGAAGAACGACCCAAATTAACAAAACATCTTGAAGACCGCAGAAAAAGCCGTATCGGGCAAAATGTAAATCTGCTGGGTGAAGTTGTTCTGGGCGACGGCGAAGCAGAAAAACGCTACGAACACTATCTAAAAGCGCTGGAATATCCCGATATTAATTATATATCTATCAAATTATCAGGTATTTACGCTCAGATTCATTCGTTAAGTTACGAACAAAATAAAAGGGAATTAAGCGACAAGGTTGCAACTATATATCAAAAAGCCATTGACTGTCCTTTTATAGATAAGGACGGGCGCCGCTGTTCTAAATTCGTAAACCTTGATATGGAAGAATACAAAGACACGGAATTAACGTTAGAAGTATTCATAGAAGTGTTAAGCCGCCCCGAATTTAAGAATTACACCGCAGGAATTGTAGTTCAGGCTTATCTTCCCGACGCTTCCGGTTTTCAGAAACGCCTGCTTGAGTTTGCAAAGAGACGCGCAAGCGAAGGCGGAGCGCCAATTAAAATGCGTTTGGTGAAAGGCGCCAATCTTCAAATGGAAAAAATTGTTTCATCCCTGCGCGGCTGGGCGCTTCCAATTTATTCGTCCAAAATAGAAGTGGACGCCAATTATCTTCATATTCTGGATACGGCGCTGCAACCAGAAAATGCTCAGGTATGCCGAATTGGAGTGGCTTCGCATAATTATTTCAGCATTGCATACGCGCATCTACTGGCAGAAAAAAATAATGTTTCGGAATACGTAACTTTCGAGATGCTTGAAGGAATGGCAAATAATTTGCCGCGCGTAATGCGTAAATTGGAAAAACAAATCATTCTTTATACTCCAGTTGTTAAAGCAAATCATTTCCTGAACGCAATTTCTTACCTCGTAAGGCGTTTGGATGAAAATACGGGAAAAGACAATTTCCTTAGTTATACTTTCAATCTTAAATTAGACAGCCAACAGTGGAATTTCCTTGCTAACCAGTTTTTGGAAGCTTATAAACTAAAAGACAGCATACATACCACTCCATTCCGCACGCAGGACAGAAATAAAGAGCCTGTTTCGGTGAAAAGTATAACTCCTTTTGCCAATGAGCCTGATACCGACCTGGATTTATCGCAAAACAGGCAGTGGGCGCTAAACATTCTGAAAAAATGGGAAACAGCAGTCAATGAAAAAAACTTTGTTATACCTGTTCAGGTTGGTAAAGAGAATATTACAACAAAGCAAAAGAAACAGTATCGCGACAGAAGCCGCAATGACAGGGTTGTAATTTGTGAAGCCAACTTATCATCTCTTGACGACATTAAGGAAATTATAACCGTTGCTGAAAACGATGAATCGGGATGGAGAAAAACGCCGCTTTACAAACGCGCGGAAATCCTTTACAAAACAGCCGATAATCTTGGCGCTCAAAGGGGCGAACTGATTGGTTGTATGGCAGCCATTACGGGAAAAACATTTACAGAAGGCGATGTGGAAGTTTCGGAAGCTATTGATTTTTGCCGCTATTATCCAACAAGCATGAAACAATTCGACAGCTTGCGAACCGTTTCTTATAAACCTAAAGGTATAATTATGGTTATTCCGCCCTGGAATTTCCCGTTAGCTATTCCTGTAGGCGGCGTTGCTGCGGCTCTGGCAGGCGGTAATACGGTAATCCTTAAACCTGCTACGGTAGCACTTCCAGTTGCATGGAAATTTGCCGAATGTTTCTGGGAAGCAGGCGTTCCGAAAGATGCATTACAGGTGGTTTGTCCTGCTCAGCGAACAACTTTAAGCTATTTAACACAACATCCGTCTATAAAGCATGTTATACTGACGGGAGGAACAGATACGGCATTCCGTCTGTTGGAAGAAAGTCCACGCAAACCGCTTTCGGCTGAAACGGGAGGAAAAAATGCTATAATTGTTACAGCCAACGCTGATCAGGATCACGCAATACTGAATGTAGTGTCTTCGGCTTTCAGCAACGCAGGACAAAAATGTTCGGCATGTTCATTATTATTGGTAGACAAAAAGACATTCAACGACAAGACATTCAAATCCAAACTGAAAGACGCAGTTACCAGCCTGCGAACAGGAAGCGTTTGGGATACAATGAATTATGTTGGTCCAATGATTGATAATAATAACGAAAAACTGAAACATGCCATCGAAAACCTGGAAAAGGGAGAATCGTGGCTTGTAGAACCGGAATTTGTGGATGAAAAGAAATACATCCTTAAACCTTCGGTGAAATGGGGCGTAAAACCAACAAGCTATACTTTTAAAAATGAACTGTTTGCACCACTTCTCTCGGTTGTATGTATTGATGATTTGGAACAGGGAATCGAATATGTCAATTCGTCGGAATATGGCTTGACGTCGGGACTGCAAAGTTTGAACGAAGCGGAACAAACGCTTTGGAAAAACAGTATTGAAGCGGGGAATCTATACATAAACAGGGGAATTACGGGCGCTATTGTGCGTCGCCAGCCTTTTGGAGGAATGAAACGTTCTGCTTTTGGCGGCGGAATCAAAGCGGGAGGTCCGAATTATGTATCCTGTTTTGTAGAATTTACCGAAAACAGGATCAGGGAAACCGAATCAGCCTCGCCTTTTAGCGAATTTATCCAAAATGAAAAAGAAAAAGCTCGTTTGGCTTTTGCTTATAACAGTTATTTAAAAGTCTGGGACGAAGAATTTTCTCAGGAAAAAGACGTTAGCAATATATATGGCGAAGAAAATATATTCCGCTATCTTCCATTAAAAAATATATGTTTCCGCATACAAGAAAACGACAATCCTCTTGATGTCCTTATGGTAATTATAGCAGCTTATACATGCCATACGCCTGTAACAGTGAGTATTTCGGAATCGCATCAACTCGTTGATTTTACAAGGAAAGTAGCAGACGCCGTATCGAACAGTCGCGGGTATATTTCGAATATAGATATTAAGATACAGGATGAACAGTCTTTTATTGACGAAATGGAAAATTATGAACGCATACGTACTTGTACGCCGGATTTGTCTGATGCTTTCTATGCAAAAGCTGCAAAGCTCGGAAAACATGTCGCCAATAACCAGCCTCTCGCAGAAGGTCGCCTGGAACTGTTGCATTATCTTAAAGAACAAAGCATTGCATACGAATACCATCGATATGGAAGTATCTTTGGCGAAGACAAGTAGAAAGAAAAATGCAGGATAAGAATTTAAAAGGTCATGCCGCCTTGCTGGTTGCCTACATTATTTTCGGGCTTAACATCCCTGTTGTTAAGGTAGTTTTTAGCAGCAGTGAAGTTTCGGCAATAGCGCTGACCTTTTTCCGTATGGCGGGTGCGGCTTTGCTTTTTTGGATAACTTCTTTATTCACAAAACGCGAAGCCGTAGTAAAGCGCGATTTGTTTTTGCTGTTTTTAGCATCATTGTTTGGCGTTCTTATCAATCAGATAACTTTCATTGAAGGACTTTCGCAAACGTCTCCTGTTGACGCCGGAATTATTGCTACTATGGCGCCGCTGATGACTATGATTTTAGCGGCATTTTTTCTGAAAGAGCCTGTTACCTGGAAAAAAGTCATTGGCGTTTTTATTGGGGCAACAGGAGCTTTATTATTGATTCTCAACAGCAATGAAAGTGCTAATGAAGAAGCAAGTATTGCCGGAAACTTCTTGTGTGTGTTAAGCGGACTTTCGTTTGCCATATACCTGACGCTGTTCAAACAATTGATCCTGCGTTATAGCGCAGTAACGCTTATGAAGTGGATGTTTCTTTTCGCCACTGTCTGCTACTTGCCATTGTGCTGGCAAGACGTTGCGTTAATTAATTATGCGGCAATATCTTTCGCTGTTTACCTGCATATTGCTTTCGTAGTGACGCTTGCTACATTTTTCTCATATATGCTGATTCCTGTCGGACAAAAACTGCTTCGCCCGACAATTGTCAGCATGTACAATTATCTGCAACCGGTCGTGTCGTCTATTGTTGCGATAGCTATCGGAATAGACAGTTTCGGATGGGTGAAAGGCGGCGCAGCGACTCTGGTTTTCATTGGAGTTTATGTTGTAACTTCAAGTAAATCACGCGCTCAGATGGACGCAGAAAAAACAGTTTTGAAATTAGAATAAAATATTATACTTTTGTATTGAAAAAATATGCATATTTTTATGAAACAGATATATCTTAATTACGTAAAAGCGGCGGCTATTTTGTTGTTAGTTCCTGCCGTTATTATTGCACTGTTAGTATTTGGAGAATCTATATATGAAAAATTCAAAGGTGACAAAATAAGCGAACCAACTGATAATTCGTTCAGTGCAAATCATGTACGACAGGGAATACCGCTCATGATTTTTGATGGAGAAGAAATCCAGACATTAGACGATGTTGATCTGCTTAAAACAGAAATCGAAATACTTAAAAATGAAGAGGCTGTGAAAAGATATGGAAAAAAAGGCGAGAACGGAGCAATTATCATAAATTCCAAAAAAACGCAGGAAAGCTTCTTGCACTTGCCTATTTAAGGGCGTTTTTTATCATTTCGTCTGGGGGTTATGCGGATAATTTAAGTGTTCGAGAATTGAATATTTGAAACAAAAATATTTTTCAAAGTCGTTTATGCGATTCTAAGAAGGTTAAAAAACATATTCACATTGTGCAACGTCATTGCGAAGGCGAAGCCTAAAGCAATCCAGTAATTAGTTTTCAGTTTTCAGTTTTTAGCTGGATTGATTCGCTAACGCTCGGATCATCTCGCTTAACCCACATTGCATCATTTCAAGTCACAATTTTCCAATAATCAGTAATATTCATTTTTTCAAATTCCGATTTGTGTACTACAAATTTTCGTTTGGAGAACGGACGAGATTTATAT
>JAIRPX010000241.1 GCA_031256775.1 Dysgonamonadaceae bacterium | reverse complement strand
TAATCTTATCAAACACGAGCAATCAAAAAAGAGAAGTGTGAAAGGTAAGAGGCTTGATGCCGGATGGAATAATGAATATTTGTTGAAAATACTAACTCATTAAGATGCGTTTGCCCTGCTCCTAAACTGACAAATAATATTTTTAAAAATTTTTGCCACGAAGCGGCTGTGCTGTACACATGTTCTTTCAACGCTTTATCTGCTCCGCTTTTCGTCCACTGAGTATTTTCGGCAAGGATATGAATGTCTTCTCTGCTGATTTTCAATTGAGACATAATTATTTATATGTAATTTACTTCTGGCCTGATTTCGATTCCGAATTTTTCCTTTACCGTCTGCTGAACCTCTTCCGCCAGCAAAGCAATTTCGCCTCCTGTTGCCCGATTTCGATTTACAATTACCAGCGGTTGCTTTTCGCTGACCGCCGCGCCGCCCAAAGTTTTTCCTTTCAATCCGCACTGTTCGATAAGCCATGCTGCAGGAACTTTTACCACCTCATCATTCACCGGATAACATGGAATATCCCGATAATGCTTCTTCAATCCTTCGTAATGCGCCATACAGATATAGGGATTCATGAAAAAACTACCCGCATTGCCTTCCGTTACCGGATTTGGCAGCTTTTCTTGACGAAGGGCAATAATTGCTTCGCGAACAGTCGATAGTTGAATGATTTTTCCTTCCAGTCGGTTCCTCAAATCGCCGTAATCAATCTTGTATTCCGGTTGCTTGGAAAGTTTATATACTACATGTGAAATATAGTACAACCCCTTGTTTTCGGGTCCTTTGAAAAAACTGTAACGATAGGAATAACAGCAATCCTCGTTATGGAAAGTTTTTTTCTCTCCTGTTTCTATAAAATAAGTGTGAACTTCCGATATACAATCAGACACTTCTGCACCATACGCGCCAATGTTTTGATAGGCGCTTGCGCCAACTTCTCCCGGAATATGCGACAGGTTTTCGATGCCTCCCCAATTTTTATCCACGCAAAAAGCAACGAAAGAATCCCAATTTTCAGCTGCGCCAACTTTCAGCCAAATATGATTTGCGTCTTCGCGAACAATTTCAATGCCTTTGATTCCCGAATGGACAATAACTCCATCGAAGTCACTCAAAAACAACAAATTACTGCCTTTTCCGATGTGCAAAACTTTCTGTGAAAGAAAATATTCGTCTTTCATTAATTTCACCAATTCGTCTTCTGATTCATATTCAACAAACCAACGGGTTTTTACATCCAGATGAAAAGTATTGTGGTCGAATAAGGAATAATTTTCGTATATACGCATATTTCTTGTTCTCCTTATAAAAAAGCAAAGTTACGAATATTTTATTTTTTATCTATCTTTTTATTACATTATATTTCTTATTTAAATGCATCCAAAGCTACCGTCGGTTTTCCCGAATTATCGAAAGCACCCAGGGTATAGCCTTTCCAGTTGTTGTATGATTCGGGTTCCCAGTAAAATATCCCCAGGCATTTGCTGTTGGGAATATTTTTTGCCTGAGTGACCAGGTCGGTGAGGAAAGCCTTTGCCGTTTCGGGCTTGTCCCAGGGCATGCCGACTTCGCAAATCATGACTTCGGACCCATAACGGGCAATCATGTCTTTAATATTGGCAATGCAACTGTTGTTTTGTTGCCGCCAGTCGTTTTCACCAGGGTAAAGCGACATGCCGATGACGTCCCATTTCCCGCCGTTGCTTTTCAAACCGTCGAACAGCCAGCGGTACAGGCTGTTGTCCTGTCCACCCTGCAAATGGACAATTATTTTTGCATCGGGGAAAACGGCTTTTACGGCATCGTAGCCGGCGTTGTTCAGTGCGGCGTAGCCTGCCATGTTTTTGTCTGCTTTACCAGCATCCCAAAGCATGCCGTTTCCGGTTTCATTGCCGACCTGCACCCATTCGGGAATTATACCGTTTGTCTTCAGCAGATTGAGAGTTTCTATTGTATGTTGCTTTACGGCTTGCTTCATTTCATCCAAATTCATGTTTTGCCAGGCAGCAGGAATGGTTTGGTGACCGGGATCTGCCCATGCATCGCTGTAATGAAAATCAATCATCAGCCGCATCCCCAGGTTTTTTGCCCGGAAAGCTTTTACCAGGACATCTTCCTTGTTACACCATCCGTCGAAGGGATTTACCCAGACACGCAGGCGAATGGCGTTGAATTCCAGTCCGCACAGCAACGTCATACATTCGGTTTCCTGACCGGACGCATTGTAAAATTTGCGCCTGGCTTTTTCCATTTCAGTTAGCCAGCTAACGTCGGCGCCTTTGGCAAAGCCGGTTATATCGGAAGCCGGAGGTGGATCGGAAGACGCCTGTGTTTCTCTGTCGCCACAAGACAGAAACAGGAAAAATACATTTATCAATATCGTTAAAATATTTTTCATTGTTTTATTCTAATTAACTTTTTCCTGTTTATTGAGTTATGCTGTATGTGCTGTGAATCAAATCAATCGTTAGCTTGTAGGCTCCAGGCATGAGTGAAGCATCATCGGTGAGATTATTTCCCTGATAGTATAATTTCCCTTCACTGCCGCCGAATTTATGATTCCACGTCTGGTCAGTATGAATCTGGAATCCCCATTCCGAAGCCTTCGTTATCGTTACGGTTCCAGAGAAAACACCTGCAGCCGTTTTTGCCAGAGGAATGAAACCCCAATCGTCATTCAATCCTGCTACATAGATTTCTTCGCCTACACCGACAAGACTGTAAGTCATATTTTTAAGGGATACGTCAATCAAATATAGACCGGGAGCCGGAGCCGGAATGTTGGTCGGACCTTTGGCAACCAGTGTACCGTTGTATGCATCCCCTTCGCCAAACGTATACTTATCGTCCCAATTATCTTTTTCGGTATTGAATGAATATCCCCACAGCGAATAGACGTTGATAACACCCGCATAAGCCAGGTTATCTTCGTTGTACAAGGTTAGGTAATTGTCGAACGTCCAGCTTCCGCTGATGCCGTCGTCGATTCCCGGCATATAAAGATACGGATTTATTTCCACCGGACCGGCAGAACCTTTGACAATTTCGCACTTCCATTCATCCGGATTACTGAGGTCGAGCGTCAAGGTCATGTCACCCTTTTCGGGAATGGAAACCGACAGGTTGCCTGCCGTTTGGGCGAGGACAATTTTTCCGCCATCCTGTACAAAAGCTATCGGGGTATCAACGGCAGCCGCATCATCGGTTTTCGTCGTTGCGTTGTATTGTTTACCGGTCGTATTCAGTTTGATGGTTTTTGCGCCGGTTTCCGTTGCGGTGAAAGTGTAAGTCCATTTGACATTGGCGCGGTCGAAAGTCATTTCGCCGGTAATGTCGCCGCTTACGGTTAGCGTCGGAAGCCAGAGCGCTGACCATTTTTTCTCAACCGTATTCACAATTGTATAATAACATCCGCTTTGACTGGGGAACCACATATTCCAGGCATCGCTTGCCGATGAAATCGTAAAGTCGGAACCGTCGACGGGAGAGTTGCCCCAGATAGTTTCGTCGCCTTCCTTCAAAAAGTAATTGTACCATCCCGAAGCACCCATGAAACCAGCATAAATACCGTTGGATTCGGGCGATGACAATGTCCGTCCAGTACCGTTCTTATTGCTGTCGAGGATGAAGCCGAGGCTCATGTCAATCGTGAAAGGCGTGATGCCGACGTTGACAACATTGCTGAAAACCGGCTGCATATTGTTCCCTGTTTTGGAAGAAATGCGAAAATAGACCGGAGTAGCAACATCCGGAGTCAGTCCGAGATTTTTGGCGATGGTATTCAATTCTGCTCCTGTATAGGAACGGGAAAGGTTGCTTTCGGCATACTCGAATACATTGGAAGAAAAATCCTCATTCGTTGATATTTGGATGGAAGAAATCAGCACGTCGGGAGCAGCCAGATTGGGATCGCTCAGCGTAAGGGCGCTTTTGTTCCAGGTCAGCTGCAACAAGATTGTACCGGCGTTTTCCTGCGATAACACAACTGCGTTGCTTGTTGCCATCAATTGGTTTGCTTCCAATCCGTAGAGATAAAGGCGTTCGCCGTCTTCTTCGCAGGAAGTGACGAGGACGAGTGAAAGCAATAATCCCAAATAGCGTTTTATTTTGTTGATTTTCATAATTTTAAAAATTTTAATTCAGTTAATAATCAATGTTAGACAGATTCGGATTTGCCGAAAGTTCGGCGTAGGGTATCGGATAATGATTGTATTTTTTATCCGTAGCAGCACCTTCCTTCACTCCGCCTTTCCACGACCATTTGTAGGCGTCGCCGGTAAACAGGCCGAAACGGACCAGGTCGGTGCGGCGGGTACATTCCCAGTAGAGTTCGCGTCCTCTTTCGTCGAGGATGAAAGGCAGCGTCAGGCTGCTTTCCGAGATATTCCCGGAAGTATCGCCGTAAGCCCTTTCCCGCAACAGGTTGATGTAACCCAAGGCATCCCGGACGGATGCGCCGCTTCCTCCCCGCAACACTGCTTCGGCAAACATCAGATAGACATCGGCTAAACGGAACATCGGAAAATCGGTATTCACTCCGTCGGCAGCAGTGTTGGAAGCTTTTGTGCCGTCGTCATGAAGATTCGTCCATTTGGTTACTGCGTAACCCTGTGTCTGATCGGTCATTACATTTACATCCAAGGTTTGTCCAGCGGTATGGAACATGGCGCGCGAGTCTTTCGTGTTGGTTACATCTCCGAAAAGGCGGGGCAATTCCGGTCTTACGCGGAACATTCCCCAAGCCTCATCCACACCGTAATCCGCCGATTTCTGTGCGTCTGTCGTGACAATGGCTCCACAGACTAAATAGGTCGTACTTCCCCAAGAAGAAGTGTGTTCCGCATCCACAGCAAACGACAAGATAATTTCATTGGTACGGAGGTTGTTGTCGGCATTGAAAAGCCCGGCGTATTTGGATTCCAATGAATAGCCTTCGCTGAAAACGTTTTTGCAGGCGGCGATACATTCAGTATAATGCGCTGTTCCGGTATAGACTTCCGCATTGAGATACACTTTTGCCAACAGCGTATAGGCAGCTCCCCGGTTGGCGCGGGCATATTCCGTTTCTTTTACCGAAGGTAATGCAGGCGCTATTTCATTCAATTCACTGATTACAAAGTCGAAAATCTGTGCGCGGGTATAGCGTGGCGGAAGGAAAGCTCCTACCGGATCGTTTTCATTTACAAATGGAATGTCGCCGTACAAATCCATCGCATGAGAATAGGCGAGCGCACGCAGAAAGCGGGCTTCCAGAGCGAAAGTACGGATATTCTGCTGTTCGCTATCCGTGAATCCAGCGATCTTTGCATCCGTAGCGTTACGCAACAACTCGTTGCACAGGGCGATGGTGTAATAAATTCGGTAATACATGTCGGACGACCAGACTTCCCGGACATCCCATTTCATGTAAGCCATATTGGTCATGTTGTTGCCTTCGAGCCAGGTGTAGGCAATTTCTTCCGTAGGAACTTCCTGGAGGTTGAAAAAAAGCCGCAGATAGTCGGCATTTTCCCCGTTATCGCTGGATATGTCGGCGTTTCCCCCACCCTTTTCCTGACCGGAAATAACAAAGGAAGCATAGAGTTTCGCCAAAACCATTTTGTAGTTTTCCGCTTTGGCATATACGGAAGCTGATGTCGTTTCTTCGTGAGGCAATTGATTGAGGTCGTCCAGGCAGGAAGTCGACAGAACGAATCCCATTGCCGCAATGATCAGATATTTTATATTTTTCATAATGTATAATCAATTAAAATTCAAGACCTAAATTGAGTGAAAATATTCTCGGACGCGGATAGAAGGACATGTCGAAGCCATTCGGCACTTCCGGGTCAACGCCCGAATATCTGCTCCACGTAAATACGTTTTGTGCCATGACGGAAACGTTCAATCCGACGGTTTTGCAAATCTTGCCGAAGTTGTATCCGAGCGTGAGGTTATCCATTTTCAGGAAGGAAGCGTTTTCTACATAATAATCGGAGAGATACTGACGCGACTGGAAGCCGGTTTCCAGATAAGAAGCATTCATGTTGTTCAGTTGAAAATCGTTGTACGATACCGTACCCCAGGCGCCGGTATTCATGGACATTCCATTGTAGACGTAATTTCCGATATTGGCGCGGAATGCCATGCCCAGGTTCCATTTTTTGTAGCGCAGCTGGGTGCTTAAGCCGAGTATCATGTCGGGAGCTGGCGAATGGTAACGGTAAAGGCCACCGGCAAAAGCGCCTTCGACGGGTTTGCCCGATTCGTCGTAAAGCTGTTTGCGCACGTAAAACATGTAGGGAGCATAGCCTTCGGTAAGTACCTGTACGTAAGTATTATCTACGGTAGGCCCTGCCGGAGTGTTCACAATTTCAACGCCTTTGACTAACGACAAATTTTTGATTTTCACATCCTGGTGATTGGCGTTAAAAGCAACTCCCCAGGTCAAGTCCCTGGTATCTACGGGAATGAAGTTCAGCGCCAGTTCCCAGCCTTTGCTGTCCACATTTCCGACATTGGTCATAATGGTTTTGTTGAAGTTGGTGCCGGCGGGAGTCGGGACAACTGCCAGCAAATCTTTCGTTTTCCGCGTATAATAGTCGAAGCTGCCGGATATGCGTCCTTTCAGGAAGTCGAAATCAAGACCGACGTTGTATGCCGACGTATTTTCCCATTTCTTGTCTGCATTATAAGCTTGGGGACGGTAAGTGAAATAATATTGATTGCCGAAAAGGTATTGCGCTCCCGCCTGGCTGAGGGTATATACAGGCAGGTAATCGTAATTGCCGATACCTTCCTGCTGTCCCGTTTCACCGTAACTGAACCGGAGTTTTAAATTGCTAAGGATATCGTTTTCTTTCAGGAAAAATTCTTCCGATATGCGCCATGCCAGAGCTACGGAAGGAAAATTTCCCCATTTTTCGCTAAACCGGGAAGTTCCGTCACGACGCATAGTTGCCGTCAGCAGGTAACGCGAATCATAAGAATAGTTCAGGCGGGCGTAGAGCGAAATCAATACGTGCCGCTGATCGTTCGCCTTGCTCGAATACTGGCTTTCACCGTTGATATTCAGTTCTTCGTATGCAGCCGTAGTTGATTTCCAGAATTGGTAATCGTAGCCGGCTGTCAGGTCGAATACGTTTTTCGACAGGGTTTTGTTGTAATTCAGATAAGAAGTGAACAGACGGTTTTCGTTTTTCTGCGGGCCATACTTGTAGTCGCGACCACCGGAAGTGTAGGAATAAGCAGCTTCTTTCGGAATATAAACTTTACCTTCGCCCCGGGCGTAATCGTATCCCAGCGTAAAATGGGCGCGCAGATCGGGAAAGAAATGGAATTTGTAATCCACGTCCATATTGCCGATTACTCGTTGGACGGTACTGGTTGAGGTGCGTTCTTCCAGCCTGCCCAGGGGGTTGAGGACGGCGCGGGTCACCAGATTGCCCTGTCCGTCAATCGCTTCGTTAAATCCTCCGTAGGCGGAATTGCCGGAATAAACGGGAATGGTCGGGTTGTAGGTAGCGGCGCCCCAGATGGCCTGATCGTCGGCAAAACGGTTGTCGTTCAAGGATGCTTTTACGCCGGCGACGATATTCAGATGGTTGTCGAGCAGCGAAGGACTAAGCGTCAAACTGCCGGAATAGCGTTTGGTATTGTCGGTTTTCAGGATACCGTCCTGCGTGTAGTAGCCCAGCGAAACGCGCAACGGAAGGCTTTTCAGCGCTTTAGACGAAATGCTTAAATTGTTGTCCGTTCCGAAAGCCGGTTGGAAGATTTGGTCATTCCAGTTGGTTGAAACAGTTCCGAGCAGGGATTTCTGGAGGGCTGTTCCCTGTTTTTCGATTACTTCGCGGAACCGGGCTTCGGACAGCATATCCGCCAACCGAGTTGCCGTCTGGATAGAATTGGTGGTGCTGAAACTGATTTTCAGCCGGTCTTCCGAAGCTTTTTTCGTAGTAATGAGGATGACGCCATTGGACGCCCGCGCACCGTAAATGGCTGTAGAAGAAGCATCTTTCAGTACCGTCATGTTTTCAATGTCGGCAGGATTAATGAGACTCAGGAAGTTACTGCCGTTGCCGCTGATGCCGCCGATTTCGAGCGGCACGCCGTCAAGGACGATCAACGGGTCGTTGCTGGCGTTGAGCGAAGCGCCGCCGCGAATGCGGATGGTACTTCCGGCTGTGGGCGAACCGCTGTTGGACATGATTTGCATGCCGGCGATTTTGCCGTTGATAAGCTGTTCGGGCGAACTGAGCAAGCCTTTGTTGAAATCTTTTTCACCAACTACTGCAACGGAACCGGTGAGGTCTTTCTTTTTCTGCGTTCCGTATCCGATAACGACCACTTCGTTCATCATTTGCACGTCTGGTTGTAATTGGATATTTATTACTCTTGTGTTTCCTACGATTGTTACCGCTTGTTTTGAGTAGCCGAGGTAAGAAAATTCAAGCTGGGTCTTGCCTTCGGGCAAGTTTATCGAATAAGTTCCGTCTATTCCGGAAACCGTACCAACTGAAGTTCCGGTAACGATGATGGAAACTCCTGACAGGACCTCGTTTCTTTCGTCAATCACCGTTCCGGTTACATTTTTTATTTGCGCTGCCACAGTTAATGGTGGCAGCAATACCAGAGCGATTATCCAAAGACAAAGCCACATCCGTTTTTTTACATTTTTGTATTTTTCCATAAAATGAACAATTGATTTATGATTAATAAAAATTATTCGAGCCAAATATTTCCGATGCTGACGACGGCATTTTCCGCCGACACATCTGAAGTAGAGATTTCGAGCGTTTCAATTTTCCGTATATCAAACGGAATTTGTATGTCGGGAACAAAATAATTACCGATGAATGTTGGATAGGGAGAAGGTAAAAGCATCGTTACTTCCTGAGTCAGTTGCTGTAAGGGGATTTTAAAGAAGGCTTCATTTCTCTTTTGGTTCAGGGCGGCAGTGTAGGTGAAACCGTCGGAGGTAATGAAGCCGGCTTTAAAAAAATTAGAGATTTTAAGGTCGTCAGAATCTTTAGATTTTGAAGATTCTTTAATGTCCAATTGCAGACAAAGATAACGGGCTTTTTGCAAAGTTTCATCCCGGTTTGCCAAAGCATCCTTGATGTATTTCCGCCAGAAAAACCGGGTTTCGGGATTCTTCGTTTTAAGTTCGAATTCCAGTTTGTTTGTTTCTGCCGGATTTCCGGTATCTAAATTTATCAAGACATATTTCCAAGGAATACTGTGTATTTCGATATCGCTGTATTCGTCGCTAACAGTAAATAATTTAATGGGCGAACCAATATTTACCGCTTCACTTTCCCAATATTCTGTTTGATAATAATCCCAATCGAGAGGGCTTCCTTCGGCGTCGGCCGGAAAAGTATAACGTTTGTCCCCTTTAAATACAGTAATGCTGTACCGGAAACTATTTCCCAAAATCATTCCGGGCGGGACTTCCGTCCGGTAAGTGTATCCGTTTGTCCGCTTCATTTTCAGGCTATAATTTTTATCAGACCAGAAAGACACTTTATCAGTATAAACCAGTACCGAATCGGGAAAGCTTTCGCCGGTAATTTGCGCTTCTAAAATGAAAGGTTTTCCTTTCTCAAAACTTGTTGCCGACTGGTGAACAACGGCAAAGGATTTGATGGAACTTTCGGGAGCTGAAAATTCTCCGAGGCAGATGTTTTTCCATGTGGAAGAAGCGTTCCATTTTGTTTGAGAAGCCTGTTTTCGGTCTTCCAGCAGATAAACGCCGGGTGATATTGGAAAACTTCCGCCGATGCTTTGAGTTTGATAAGTATTTCCCCGATTAATTGCCTTGATGCTGAAATCGGTTCCCAAACCGGGAAGCCGGATTTGCATGTTCCAGGTATTCCACAGGATAGAAACCACTTCTTTTTTGAGGGAAGTTTTCTCAAAAGGGTCGCGCATCTGCACGGCGTCGGGCATCACTTCAAGCCGCCAAAGTCCCGGTTCCAGGCAATCTAAGAAATAGGCGCCGCAACCTTCGTACCGTACAACGGGAGAATTTCCATAGCCCGCAATTTCTTTCAAGCTGTCGGGCAATACCGGTTGAGACTGGGTATGGTTTGAATAAAAGAATTTGGCTGGTTCATTCAGTTCGCTCAAATCCTGTTCGTAAGAGACATGAAAATTCCCGAAAACCGTATCGTTCGGATATTTCGGATATTGAGAATTGCGGGGCAGCGAGCGGGCAGCTTCTGCGGCAATTTTCATGCTGAGCGCTTTACGGGGTGTATAAGCCAGATTCAGGAAGTGCGTCTGATATTCTGTATTGGAATAAGCCAAATCCAGCGGATCGTAGGCAAACTGGGTAATCCATTGAAAGCCTTCGCTGCGAAAAGTGCGTACTATTGCCGGATACATATAGGAACAGGTAATGTCGGCAGGATCAAACTCATAAACGATTTTTGCCTTTTTATCGAAGCCTTTTACATTGGAAAAAGGAATGGCGTAATCGTCCACGTAAGGCAGAAAGTTTCCCTTGCGGATGTGTCCGGCAACCAGTCCGATAGGGTACCACTGGTAAGTACCACCTTGGATGGCCGTATTGAAATAAGCCTGTACATGAGGCATATTGTGGCTTACGTTGTAAAAGACGGGCTTTGTATTGCCTGTCTGCTTCAAGGCTTTCAGCATTTGATTGATATAATCTTCTGTTTGTTGCGGCGATTCCGCATGGCAGGGTTCATTGTTTATTTCGAAGCCGACGATGTAGGGGTCGTCTTTATACGTTTGTTTTGTATAAGGATTCAAATGCCGGACAAACTGGGCTATATAGTTTTTTTGTATGGTAATGGCATTGGGATCGCTGTGTATCTTGCATTTATCGTATAAATAGGAGAAACCTCCGGTGGGCCGGTTCTTTTCGGGATAGCCGTTGCCGAAGTTGGTCATGGCGGTCAAAATAATGCGGATATTACGTTTTTGCAGTTGGGCAATCAGGTAATCGAGCAGGTCAAGGTGTTCGTTGGCAATCAAGTTTCCTTGACTGTCGGAAATTTCTACGTCCCAGACATGGATACGGTAGGCGTTGAAACCAAGGCGGGCGAAATGATAGACGTCCTTGTCAATAGCTTCCTTGTGGTTTTTGCCGACATATCCAATGGCACGGTAGGCATAGGCGAAAGGCAAAGTGTAGTTCACGCCGTAGAAAGAGGCTTCTTCTTTGATATCCGACCAGCGCATTACACCTTTTTTGTCGATATAAACAGAGGAAATTTCGCGTTTTTGAGCGAAAACCGGTATTGCAAGCATAATAGATATTAATATGATCAAAATTTTTTTCATCGTATTTTCAAATATTAGATAGCGCAAATGTAGGGATTAGTTGAGGAAAATGAGATTACAAATAGGACAAAATAGAGAAGAAAAAGGACAAAATAGAGAAAAGAAGGACAAATTTATCATCCGGTGTATTCCTTCGGCAACTTCCCAAACTCCGCCTGAAAGCATTTGGCAAAATACGATGGACTGGAAAATCCTATCTTGTACATGACTTCCGAAACTGTAAATTTGTTTTCCGACAGGAGCGCAGCCGCTTTCTTCATCCGCAGGGAACGGATGTATTCGACCGGCGACATTCCGGTGAGCTGCTTGGTTTTCCGGTAAATCTGTTTTGATCCTACACCTGATAAGCAACTGAGAGCGTTGACATTCAAATCCGGATCGGAAATATGGTCTTCGATAATCCGGTTTATTTCGGAAAGCAATTTGTCGGTGAGTGGGTTGTTGGGTTCTGCCGGTTTGGAAACAATGGAATTTTCAAGTTGATTTGGGGATAAAAGGCTTCCGTTCTGTCCTTTGTTTCGTATTCTTAAAAAGATGATTATCCACAATATAAAAGCCATAACAAGAATAATATACACGCATTTAGCGGTCAACGAATAATACCACGGAGAAGAAATGACAAAAGAAAACACAAATGGATTTTTGTCCGGATTCCCCGACGAATCAAGTTTGCCGATAAGTAAACGGTATTTTCCGGGTTCCAGATTGGGATAAGAAATGCGGTTGGTTTGCAGCTTTTGTATTTTCCACTGTTTATCAAATCCTTCCATGCGGTAAACGAATTTATTTCCCTGTTCCGATGAATACTGCAAATTAGAAAATTCAAAACTCAGGTTGCTCTGTTTATGAGTCAGTTTCGCATCGCACATATAACGAATACTGAGATTGCCAGAATGATAAGGTTCGCCGTTTACATAAAGCGCAGTGAGCATAATTGGGAAATTCGTTTCCGGTTCATTCAGGAGAGAAGGAGGAAAGGAAACGAGTAAATCGCTTGCTCCCAAATAGATGGTTTGCGTTGTTTTGTCATAGAATCCGGCGGAAAACAGTTGATTGGGCATATTCAAGCGCCTGGCTTCCAAGGTCTGTTTATCAAGCGCCCAGACGCCTCCCGTAGTAGCGATCCAAAGATGCCGTCCTTCTTCCGTCATAGAAAGTATTTCGCTGTCTTCAAAGGTGTTGAGACGAATAAATTCTGTTTTTTCATCATTAGGATTCATTCGTACCAAGCCGTCGCTGAAACCGATCCACATAAAACCGCTGTGGTCGAACAGAAGATAATTGGGATGATTATTATCTGTTTCATGATCAATATATATCTTATTGATTTTATTGTTTTTAACGTCAATTTTGACAATACCGTTCTTGTAAAATAAACCCCAGACATTGCCCGCTTTGTCGGGAATGATTTGATTAACAAAGCTGCCTGGAAGTCCGTTCTGCGTATTAAAGTTTTTTTCAGCGACATAATATCCTTGCGACTGCATCAGTTTTTGCTTGTCTACGACGAATATTCCACCCAGACAAGTCGCAATCCACAAGCGATTCATATCGTCTTCGAAAAGGTAATACGCCCAGTTTGAATTGTAAGTATGCGTACTGTCCACCAAAGAATAACGAATAAATTGTTTTTCCTTATAGTTGTACTTACTGATGCTTCCATCAGAAGCCACCCAGAGATTTCCGGTTTTGTCCTCGTAAATGTCGCGAATACGATTGTGTGCAATAGAGAATTTGGCATCGCCCATCCGGTACCAAATGGACAAAGCCGGATTATCAAGTGAAGGCGCAAAAATCAGCCCGTTCGTTCCGCCCATCCAGAAATTTCCGCAAGAATCCCGGAATAGGACGTGAAAACGATTGCCGTCCCCAATTCCTGTTATCTGCGATATAGGAATAACACGGAATGCTTTGTTCTGCCGGACAAGCGAAATGTTATAATCCGTTCCCAACCAAATGTTTTGTTCTCTGTCGAAAAAAATTCCCCAGACAATATTGTTGGCCAGAGATTTGTCGTTTCTCGAATCGTGGACGATGTGCTGTACGCTCCCGTCCTGTTCACTGTAAATATACAACCCGTTGTCTGTCCCGGCAAGCAGATTTTTGTCTCGATCTAAAGATAGTGATTTGACCGAATTGTTCCGGAAAAAACTCAGGGATTCCGTTCGTCCGGTTGTCGGAAAATATTTGAGAAGCGCTCCTTCCATTCCTATCCAGATACATTGGCGCAAAGTATCCTCCAGCAAACAATTGATGAATTGATTGCTCCGTCCGAAATCACGCGGCAATTCGATTCGCTCAAAAGTATCTGTTTTAGACAAATAGCGGCACAGACCATTGTATGTTCCAATATACAGGCTATCTCCGTATTTAATAATCGAATAAATCGTTTTGTGGGGAATTCCCGGATTTTTCCGCGTGTACTGTTTTTCTATTTTCCCAGAGTGAATGTTGTAGCGAAATAGACCGTTCAGTGAACCGATCCAGAGCGAACTGTCGCAGATAAGCACTGTACGGACGTCGACAGGAAATGCAGTAGAAGATTTTTCGTAGCTATCGGATTTATAATTGTAGAAGAAAACACCGTTATCCGTTCCGAAGCAGAGCCGGTTTTCATCCAAAACAAGCAGGCAGTAAATGCGTGTATTGGTTTCTTCGGAAATATGCGGCTGTGCCGAAAATCCATCGTAACTGTACAATCCCTTGTGCGAGCCAATCCACAAAAGTCCACTATAATCCTGAGTAAAGCAATTGACTCCCAAGGCTTCGGCGCTTACGGCAATATTGTCGAATATCCGGTAATCTGCTTTCTGTCCGTATCCGCAGAGACCAGCCAAAGCGAAAATGAGCATCATTATCTGTTTATGTTTTTTCATAATACCGAAATTGTACGCAATTTCAAACTTTTTTATGAGACTTGCAAATTTTATTTGAAAAATAACAAAGTTCATTTTTTCCCGCGTATACAGTCTATTTTGAATTTTAAATTAAAAAGTTACTCCAAACTTTTTTGATATTTTAAATATTAAGAAAAAAAGCTATTCCGAATCGAGGCAGTCCGTAACCGGTGAAATCTGCTGCTAACCGATATCAGTTTCTTTTGAGGCCGGAGCGGAGCAATAGATTCAGGATAAAAGTAATTTCCATTACAAGTCTACTTTAAAAATTAAAACATGGTAAATTTAGTGATATTTTTTTTATTTATTCAAAGTATTTGCGTATTTTTTATGGATATTGGAGGAAAATTCGGTATGCTGTTTTTTAAAAAGTTTAGATAAGTTCTAAATTTATAAAAAATACTAACAACTTTTTTGATATTCTTTTGAAAAACACTAACTTTGTTTTGTATTAATATTTTATTGAATGAAAGAATTTGTAATTGCCGATTCGCAAACAGAAAACGCAGTATTAGTAGGCTTGATAACGCCTGAACAAACCGAAGCAAAATCTAAAGAGTATTTAGATGAATTGGAATTTCTGGCTACTACAGCCGGTATTCAAACGGTGAAAAGATTTACTCAAAGACTAGATTATGCAAACCCCGTTACTTTTGTAGGTTCTGGAAAATTGGAAGAATTAAGAAATTTTGTTGATAATGAAGATAATAATATCGGAATGGTTATTTTCGACGATGAACTTTCTTCCAAACAGTTGCGCAATCTGGAAACTGAATTAAAAGTCAGAATCATGGATCGCACCGGCTTGATTCTCGATATTTTCGCTTCACGGGCGCAAACCGCTCATGCCAAAACGCAGGTGGAACTGGCACAATATAATTATATGCTCCCGCGATTGACTCGCTTGTGGACGCACCTCGAACGGCAAAGTGGAGGTGGTAGTAGCGGCTTTCGAATGCGAGGGCCAGGTGAAACTCAGCTGGAAACCGACCGCCGGATTATATTGGCCAAAATCAACAAATTGAAAGAGGATTTGAAAGAAATTGATAAGCAAAAAGCAACTCAACGAAAAAATAGAGGCCGATTGGTAAGAGCTGCTTTGGTCGGCTATACTAATGTGGGTAAATCGACCTTGATGAATCTTTTAAGCAAATCGGATGTTTTCGCCGAAAATAAACTGTTTGCTACACTGGATACTACCGTTCGAAAAGTAACTATTGAAAATCTGCCTTTTTTGCTGGCCGATACGGTTGGTTTTATCCGTAAACTTCCGACCGAATTGATCGAATCTTTTAAATCGACTTTAGACGAAGTGCGCGAAGCCGATTTATTGATTCATGTCGTAGATATCTCTCATCCGGCTTTTGAAGAGCAATTGGATATTGTGATTCAAACTTTGAATGATATTACTCAAGAAATCAAACCTGCATTCATTGTTTTTAATAAGACCGATGCTTTTTCCCATTTGGAAAAAGAGGAAGATGATTTGACGCCAAGAATACGGGAAAATATTCCTTTAGAAGAGATGAAAAAAACATGGATGAATAAACTGAATGAAAATTGCGTTTTTATTTCCGCAAAGAAAAAACAAAATATTGAAGAATTGAAATCTTTATTATATCAAAAAGTAAAAGAAATCCATATTCAACGATTTCCATACAATGATTTTCTTTATCCCGAATACGACGAATAGCGTGACCTTAATTTATTTGCAACAATAAAAATAAACGATTGATTATTATGTACAGAAAACTGACAAAAGACGAAATCGCAGCTTTGGAATCTCAAAACTGCCGGGCTAATGATTGGAATTTAATCGAAGTAAACGACGAATTTGATACGAAATATATTCATCAGGTAGTTTTTTCGGGAAATATCCGGTTGGGACAATTCAATTCTATATTTACCTTTGACGGAGGTATACAAAAACACTCCGGCTTGCAAAATGTAACGCTTCATAATTGCGAACTGGGAGATAACGTTTTGATTGAAAACGTTCAAAATTATATTGCCAATTACAAAATCGGTTCCAATACTTTTATACAAAACATCGACTGTATACTGGTCGATAAAAAATCTACTTTTGGAAATGGCGTTGAAGTGGCTGTGTTGAATGAAACCGGAGGACGGGAAGTGAAAATTAATGACAAACTGACGGCGCATGTTGCGTATATTCTGGCACTTTATCGCCATCGCCCCGAATTGATCGCTCGTCTCAATGCAATGATTGATTTTTATTCTCGAAAACATTCTTCCGAAATCGGCGTTATCGGAAACCATGTTTACATAAGTAATGCCGGATTGATACGAAATGTGCGAATCGGCAATAACACACGAATAAAAGGCGCATGTCGCTTGGAAAATGGAAGCATCAACGGTAATGAATACGATCCGGTACATATCGGATATGGCGTGATTGCCGAAGATTTTATCATCTGTTCCGGATCCAAAGTAGAAGACGGCGCCATGTTGACTCGCTGTTTCGTAGGACAGGCCTGCCGTTTGGGACATGCGTACTCTGCCAGCGATTCGCTTTTCTTTAGTAATTGTCACGGAGAAAACGGTGAAGCCTGCGCCATTTTCGCTGGCCCATATACGGTTACGCATCACAAATCTACTTTATTGATTGCTGGAATGTTTTCGTTTATGAATGCTGGTTCAGGCTCCAATCAAAGCAATCACATGTATAAATTAGGACCTATCCATCAGGGAATTATAGAACGGGGAGGAAAAACGACAAGTGATTCCTACATCCTTTGGCCTGCAAAAATCGGCGCTTTTTCTCTAATTATGGGGCGACATTACCGTAATTCCGATACTTCAGACATGCCGTTTTCCTACCTGATTGAAAATAACGACGAAACAATTCTGGTTCCTGGGGTTAATTTGAAAAGTGTAGGAACTATCCGCGACGCCCAAAAATTTCCCAAACGGGATAACCGGAAAGATCCAAACCGATTAGACCAAATCAATTTCAACTTATTAAGTCCTTACACTGTTCAGAAAATGTTCAAAGGTACGGAAATATTAAAAGGGTTACAGGAACATTGCGGAAAAACATCCGAAACTTATACTTATCAAAGCTGTAAAATTAATAATTCCTCTTTGCAACGAGGTTTGGAGCTATATGATAAAGCGATTCGCAAATTTCTGGGAAATTCACTGATTTCCCGACTGGAATATCATACTTCGTCTATGGAAAATATCCGTCGGCGACTTCAGCCTGATACCTCCATCGGATTAGGACAATGGCGCGATATTGCCGGCGTTTTGATGCCGGAACAATCGGTTGCAGAGTTGCTGAACAGCATTGAAGCCGGTAGAATTTCCAAATTAAAAGACATCAATACATTTATTGCCGATGCTCATCAAAATTATTATTCTTACGAATGGACATGGGCCTGGGATAAAATACAATCATACTACGGCTTAACATTAGCGACTATTGTTCCAACCGATATTATCCGGATTGTGAAAGACTGGAAAAACGCCGTAGTTAGCTTAGACAAAATCTTGTATGAAGACGCAAAGAAAGAATTTTCATTAAACGCTCAAACCGGATTCGGCGCCGACGGAAGTAATGATGAACAACGCATGGATTTTGAACAAGTACGCGGTAATTTCGAAAAAAACCCATTCGTTGCTTCGCTTTTGCAACATATCGAGAAAAAAGCGACGTTGAGCGAGAAGATTATTAACGAAATGAACTCAATAAATTATAATAATTATGGCAACACCTCCTTTTAAGTATCAGGAACCTTTTCCCTTGGGAAAAGACCATACCGAATATTACAAATTAACCGGCGAAGGCATTTCCGTCGCTTCTTTTGAAGGAAAAGAAATTCTCAAAGTAGAGCCGGAAGTATTAACGAAATTGGCAAATGCCTGTTTCCACGACTGTTCGTTTTACCTGCGTCCGGAACATCAGAAGCAAGTAGCAAAAATCTTATCTGATCCGGAAGCAAGCGAAAATGACAAGTACGTGGCGCTGACCATGTTGCGTAACGCCGAAGTCTCGGCCAAAGGCGTCTTGCCGTTCTGTCAGGACACAGGAACAGCAACCATCATTGCCAAAAAAGGCCAGCAGGTATGGACGGGTGGCGGCGATGAAGAAGCCCTCTCGAAAGGTGTTTACAAAACTTACACCGAAGAAAATCTCCGGTATTCGCAGACTATTCCTTTGGATATGTACGCCGAAAAAAATTCAGGCACGAATTTACCGGCGCAAATTGATATTCAAGCTGTCGATGGCATTGAGTATAAATTCCTCTGCATTGCCAAAGGCGGCGGTTCTTCCAATAAAACCTACTTGTATCAGGAAACAAAAGCTCTATTGAATCCTGTTTCTTTGGAAAAGTTCCTGGTCGAAAAAATGAAAACATTGGGAACGGCTGCTTGTCCGCCTTACCACATAGCTTTCGTTATTGGCGGCACCTCCGCAGATGCTTGCCTGAAAACCGTGAAATTAGCCTCGACCAAATATTACGACTATCTTCCAACGGAAGGAAACGACGGCGGTCAGGCTTTCCGCGATATTGCATTGGAAAGCAAGATGTTGGAAGCCGCTTGTGAAATCGGTTTGGGCGCTCAATTCGGCGGAAAATATCTGGCTCACGACATCAGGATTATCCGCTTGCCGCGCCATGGCGCTTCCTGTTTTGTAGGCATGGCGGTTTCCTGTTCCGCCGACCGCAATATCAAAGCTAAAATCAATAAGGACGGCGTCTGGATTGAAAAATTGGAAACGCATCCCGCACAGTACATTCCCGAAGAATACCGTAAAAATCAAGAAGGCAAAGTCGTAAAAGTCGACTTGAACCGTCCGATGAAAGAAATATTGGCCGAACTGACCAAATATCCTGTAGCGACCCGCTTGTCGTTGAACGGAACAATAGTTGTAGGTCGCGATATTGCACATGCCAAATTAAAAGAACTTTTGGATAAAGGAGAAGACTTGCCCGATTATATCAAAAATCACCCGATTTATTATGCCGGTCCGGCCAAAACGCCGAAAGGAATG
>JAIRPX010000151.1 GCA_031256775.1 Dysgonamonadaceae bacterium | reverse complement strand
CCTGCTTATATTTGGAAGGTTGTGTTTTTTATAAATTGATGCAATTTATATCAATTAATTAAAAATAAAAGGAAATGTTTATTTTCAGTTTTCAGTTCTGGATTGCTTCGCTAACGCTCGCAAGGACGTTCCGCGTAAAGTATAATTGCTCTCTCGTTTACTTGTTTACTACTCTCTTGTTTACTTGTTTACTCGTCCCTTGTTTACTTCTCTCTTGTCCCTTGTTTACTTGTCCCTTGTTTACTTTTCTCTTGTTTACTTCTCTCTCGTTTACTTGTTTACTTCTCTCTCGTTTACTCCTCTCTTCATTTCCTTTGTCTTTTCCAGCGGTTATGCGACCAAAGCCAGAAAGCTGCGTCAGCTAATTCATAATTTATAATTATTCCTGGATTGCTTCGCTAACGCTCGCAATGACGTTGCACAAAATTAAACCGCGTAAAGTATAAAAAGATGTCGCAGCTACGCTGCTCAGGGAAAGGTTTGTGTTTTAAAACCGTGCGCTTACGCACACGGCTACAAAGATGTTGCAGCTACGCTGCTTAACATGGAACAAGGTGCGAAATTTAAATTTATATGCCGCCAAAGATACGGTAACTAAAATTAATATCCAATAAAAATATAGTTAAAGTTTTATAAATAAGTTATCTTTTCTTCTTAAAATTACAGCAATATGAAAGCGCGAATGTACGAAAGCAAAAAAAACCTTAATTCTTTCATGCTTTCGTATATTCGCGCCAGCAAATCGTTTATCCTATTTAAGCGTCCTTTTTTCTTTCAAAAGTTTTGCTGCTTTCCCCGCCAGTTTCATATAATAATCGCTGCCCAAATCGGCGTCCAAAGGTAGAAAATAACTTTCTCCAACAGGGACGCGGGTTGCGCATTTGAAAATTGCAGTACCTTCGTCTATCTCGTCAAACATGGCTAAATAAAGCATCTCGGCGCCTTGATTTATATGGCTCGAAAGCTGTCTCCAGTAAAAGCTTCCGCGATTACGGGCAATAGGCGTAGAATTTTTCACCATGTTGACCCACGAAAAGCCTGGAAAAGCTAAGGGCGCATAGTCGATCCTGTTCTTTTTGCACCATTGCATGTCTTTTTTGACTAATTTTTCAAACGCATGAAAAGTATTTTCATTGTAACGCCCTACAAACCAAGGCATCACAATGTCGCATTTTTTTATAAGGCGGTGCAATTCCATGTCGTTCAATGTGTCGTCTTTTAAATCGCGCCAAAAGGTAGGAACTCCTATCAAAACGCTGAAACCTCTCTGAATGAGCGCGTCTATGATTGTTTCCGCTTCTTTGAATCCATATTTCCGCCTGTCGTTAAAACCAACGCCCCACACGGCAACAAGGGGCTTTCCATTGTGGAAAAGATAGGAAGGATTGTTTTTCCGTTCAAAAATATCGTAATTAGCCGCAATCGAATCAATATCCATCATTACTAACTGTTCGTCGCCAAGTTCCATTCCGCTCAAATCATACATGATGCTGATGGCGCGACTGTTCCTGTTGGCGGCATTGATGGCTGAATGCCAGACTTTGTTTAACTGGTTATAGCTTTTCGGGCGTTTGATCTCCGCCACAAATCGCTGCACGAAAACGCCGTCAATGCCATATTCGCGCATCCACCGGAAATGGGTTGCAACAGTCGATTCATCGTAGGAACTGAAAACGTAAGCCGGACTGCCATCATCGAAAACAAAATCTGTCTTATAGGTTTTTTCATATTCCGAAACATCAGGCCACAGGTCAATGCTGCAATTGCCCGGATAAAACTGCCCGTCTTTGCCCCAGTAATGATACCATCCTCTGTCTGCGCCATCGCCCGGACAGCTAAACCATCCCTGATAACCTGCCATTGCCAAACCTTTGTATGAATCGTATTTTACCTGCGCATTTATTTGTATCCCAATAAACAGGGATATTACCAGGATCATCTTTTTCATATTTTTATTGTTTTACCGCTATATTTAACTGTTTTTTCTTTTTCTGTTCCCGCCCATATTATGCGGAACGTTCTTTCCTTCAACATTCCAGGAAACTGACCTTTACGCTCTCTTATCGTTAAGGATTGATGTGCTTCATCCCAGCGTATTTCAATAATGGAATATGCTCCTTTTTCATAATTATAGCCTTCTTTTTCATCTTCATAGAGCATAAAAACGGCGTCCGCGCCAGGATAAATTCGCAGTTCAAGATCACTCCAGTTTTTTTCTTCTGCATACTGAACTTCGGGAGCTAACGGAATAATCGAACCGGCTTTCACATAGAGCGGCATCTGATCAATAGCTACTTCCTGCCTGATTGTCTGCCCGCCCGAATATTTTTGTCCTGTCCAGAAATCATACCACTCGCTTCCCTGCGGAAGATAAACCGGATATGTCCTCGCCTGCGGCTGCGTTACCGGAACTGCCAAGAAAGAACGACCATACATATATTCCGTAGCCATATTGTGAACATTTTCATCAAAAGGGAAATCCATCGACAACATGCGCATTATGGAACCGGAACTGTAAGACACTTCCCATGACAGGGAATAATGATAAGGCAACAGTCTGTAACGCAAGCGAATAAACTTTTCTATTGCGTCATAAGCCCAGTCGCCTTTCTGACCGAAACGCCATATTTCGCGGGGAGTATTGGTTCCATGAGAACGCATCATGGGCGTGAAAGCGGCAAATTGCAACCACCTGACATACAGTTCCCTGTAATCGTCGCTGGAAGAATCTGTATTTCTTACAAAAAAACCGCCGATATCCGTGTTCCAGTATGGAATGCCGCACAGCGAAAAGTTCAGTCCCGCAGGAATTTGCCTGCGGAATGTTTCCCAGTCGCCTGTAACGTCGCCCGACCAGGACGTGGTGGCATAACGCTGTTGACCTGCAAAAGCAGAACGGGTCAGAATGAAGACCCTTTTATCGGGATTCGACTTTATCTGATTTTCATAAACGCCTTTTACCGACATTAAAGGGTAAGCATTGCGGAACTGGCGGAAAGTACCCAAAGCCGTTTTTTGATCTAATTGCAAATCCGTTACATTTGAATATTCCGGTTCGGTTGCATCCAACCACCAGCCGTCTATTCCTTTGGAAAACAGGTTTTTATTCATCAAATCCCAATAAATATCTCTGGCTTCGGGATTAAAAGCGTCATAGACCTTGACCGAATCTTCCTGAGGCCAGGATTCAATGTCAAGCAACATCCCTTTTTCCTTAAAAATAGAATAGGGTTTAGTTTTTACCCCAAACGAGGGCCACACGGAAAGAATGGCATGGGCGTTCAGCTCATGGATCTGTTTCATCATCAGGGAAGGATCAGGAAATTCCGGATTTCCAAATTCGAGCGCATTCCAGTAAGCATTATCATCGCTCCAGTAGCGCCAGTCCTGAATAATACCGTCTAACGGTACATTCAATTTCCGGTAATGTTCTACGGTTTCAACGAGTTCGCGCTGGCTGGCATATCGTTCTTTCGACTGCCAGTATCCCCATGTCCACAAGGGATATAGAGGAACTTGCCCCGTCAAGTCGCGCATACAGGCGACTGTTCCATCCATTGTGTGTCCGTAAAGGAAATAATAATCTATGCAGTCGCCCGATTCGGAAGAAAATGTAGTCCCGTTCAGTCCGTCCGTGAAAAGAGTGGCGGAATAATTATCCCAAAACAAACCGTAACCTTTAACCGACTGAAAAAAGGGAATGGCAATTTTCATGTTTTCCTGCCGCAGGAGAAGGGAATCGCCACGCCGATTCATCCGTCCGTCCTGCTGCTGTCCCAGTCCGTAAATCGGTTCATATTTATCCAAAAGAAAACTGCACTCAACTCTTTGAATCTTTCCCCGCGAAATGGAAACGGAATGTTCTTTTTCCGACAGCAGCAAACTGTTGTCCGTACCTTTAAACGACACGCATCCGGTAAACAGATTCAGATTTACGCAAAGATATAAACTCTTCAATGAAAGGATATTATTTTCAATTTCAACCTTCGGGGAAATTTTTTCAGGCTGCCTAATTACCGAAAGACTTTCTTTACTTACGGAAACGCCTTTCAGGGATTTCACAACGCGAACCGTGCGGGGAGAATAAAACTGAATTTCAATATTTAGAGAATCCACCGCAGCCCTTACGCCAAAATCAGTCTGCTGAAACGGTTGTGCGAAAGAAGAAATGCCTCCTATCCAAAGAGCAATGAAACAAAAAAATGGGAAACGCCAGGCAATCATTGGTAAATCAGCTTATTAGTATATATTTTATCGTTGGACTGCAATTTCAGGAAATACATACCCTGTGACTGCTGAGATAGATCCAGCATATTATCCTGTACTGAAAGCGTTTTGCCCAGTACGATTTTTCCGCTTACATCCGAAACCATCGCCAGAGCCGTATTCTCCACATTATGAACATAGAACAGTCCGTCGTCCGCCGGATTGGGCGTAACATGCGCAGAAGCTTTTTTCACCTGTTCCAAGCCCGTTCCCGTTTCCCTGACAGTGAATTTATCGAAATTCATATTTCCTTTCGGCAAAAAACGCATGGTATGCACGCCCTGAGTAAGGGAAATATTTGGCACAGTAACTGTTCCCAAGTCCGAAACGGGACTGTATTCCACAGTATAGTTTTTCGGATTGCTGGTTTTAACGTAGTCAAATTCCAAGTAAAATTTTTGTGTCTGACCGTTAGTCGGCGTTCCTATAACAAAATCAATGGAATATATGCCTGTTTGCTGTACTTCAAAAGTATAATTGATATATTCGTCCTGCGCCATATCGGTGACATAATAGATTTTTTTCTGTCTATAATATGCAATATCCACGTCTTCGCTACGGCGATATTCGAGAGGTCCGTTTCCTTTCGTATTATCCCAGTAGGCAATTCCCTGTCCGCCCTCGTTGAAATCTTCCGCTTCAATCGTACCGGGAACTGTTTTTAAAATTCCGTTGTAAGGCGATCCCTGATCTTTTGTCTGTTTTACAACTTTAATAGTTCCATTTTCATTGAAAAACAGCGAATCAACGCATATACTGCGCAAATTGCCTCTTCCGGAAAGGTCTGCGGTATGATAGAAAGCCCACCACTGACCGTTATATTCAACCACCGAACCGTGACTTGTATCGCAGGTTGTAGAATTGAGGTAAATGCCTTTGTATGTCCAAGGTCCTAACGGACTGTCGCCGGTAGCATAACGCAACTGATTGGCTCCACTTTTATTATCGGCATACGTGAGGTAATAAACGCCGTTGCGCTTGAAAATCCAAGTCCCTTCATGAAAATCGGTCAAACCTGTCATCTGTTGCAGTTCGCCGTCCACTTCTATCATATTTTCCTTCAATTTTCCGCCGAAACAGCGAGCGCCTCCTCCCATATAAAAATAAACCTGACCGTCGTCGTCGATGAAGACGCAGGGATCGATCAGTCCGGGCGCAGTGACCGTCTGTCCGTTTTGTTGCCACGACACGGTTGTGCCTTTCAAGGGTTCGTCCAGCACCGTGAAATCTTTTGCAGGATAATCGCTGACGGCAATACCGATCAACCATGTATCATTCCATGTTGGTCCTTTGGGATGGGGAAAATAAAAATAATATTTTCCATTTTTATAGGCGCAGTCGGGCGCCCACATAAACGTAGCATTGGTGGCGGCATCAGTAATCGGCACATCCCAAGTCACCTGACTGGCTTCAAGGATTTGACCGTGATCTGTCCAGTTAACCATATCGTCGGTAGAATAGACATGGTATTTATCCATTCTGTCGCAGCCGTTTGGCGGGTCAATATCGTGAGAAGGATATACATACAGCCTGCCGTCGTTCCACACATGAGCCGAAGGATCGGCGGTATAAATATCGCGTATAAAAGGGTTGCCGCTCTGGGCAGGCAATAACTGGCAAAAGAATAATGCCGCTATGAAAAAGAATTTGTTCATTAGAATTAATAAAATTATGAATTATAAATTATGAGCAAAAACTTTCCATGCCTTAAAGACATGGAAAGTTTTTAAAAAAATGTTCAAAATATTTATTTAACAAGAACCTTGAAATTAGCCGAACTGTTGCCCGACTGAACTTTTACGATATACAGATTCTGTGATAAAGTCATTCCGTTAACGTCTTTAGCGCGGTATGTTCCTATTTCCTGAGCCAGCACATTGTAAATACTTACAACTGCATCGGCAGGGAAATTAACAATATACAGCTTGCCTGCGGCGGCATATACCTTTCCGCCTGCAACGATTGACTGAACGCCCAATGGAAGAATAACAATGTCTTTGGACAGGAAGTTGTTGGCAACATCCGATTCAACAACATCGTTTTGATCGTTTACCTGCGCAGTAACAGTAAATGTTCTTGCTGCTCCCGGTTTCCATTTTGCGGGTCCATTGCCGCTTTCGCCTTGTTTGGCAGGGCTGCCGGTGGCAGTTACTGTAACTTCTTCTCCAGGTTGCAATCCGGTAAGATGATTGTCGCTCCATGCCACAAGCGTACCGTTTCCGGCAGTTCCGGGAACTTTTACCGAGAAAGTAACTCCATGCTTTACATCCTGCGAAGCAAATTCGCTGATGTTCTTAATCGTTGCGCTGAACAGGATAGAATCGCCCAGTACGGGATTTTCCGGTTCCCATGTTAAATCGGTAACGATTAAATCGACAGGATCAATGCCTTTATTAAAGAAATATGCGTCGGTAAGTACTACGTCGCCTTCGGCTTCGCTCTTCAAAGTAATCCGTTTTACTTTCTTGCCTGGCGTCAGATTGTAGAAATATTCCGTATTATTGGAACGTATTTCATTGGTTTTACCGGTTTCAACAGCAGCATTCGTGTCGTCCATATACACCACGTCGTACTGGATTTTTGTAGCGCCACCTTCTCCGTCTCCTGTTTTGGGAAGCGCAGAAGCGTCGAACTTAATCCAAACCTGGTTGTAGCCCGAAACGTCGATACCACCTTCAGCTTCCCAATTCCAGCCTGCGCGATGCCAGCCGCCATTCTTGTAAGTGATGGTATGCGTTGCTTCGTTGTAGGAAGCTGCATTTTCATCCTCTCCATCGTCGGTTGCAAAGAAATTCAAGCGATCGATGCTGTAAGTCAAGCCATTTCCAACATAATCTGGATTGGCAACGCCGGATTGTGCTACGCTTATTTGCACAGCTGTCCAGGCATTACCGCCGTCGTGAGGATTGGAAACAGCTACATTAGGAACATCCACGCCGAAAAATTCGCTATTCAATGTAAGAGAAGTTAATGCAAAGAAAGGATTTTTATTTTCGCTCGAAGGAAGCGTATTAGTATTTCCTTCTTCATTTACAAGCCATACGCCCTGTCCCCAATTTGGAGTAACCACTTTTGACCACTTATAAAGATTAGTCTTTTCGTTGGTGGAAGAAGCATTGGCTGCACTTACCGTCCAATCGCCGCCTGCGCCCGGAGCGCGGGTCGAACCTGTTAAATAAGCGCCGGTTGCAACGTTTTTGTAATAATATACTTGTTGTCCGTATATGCCTGCACCGGCTGGAATTTCATACCATTTGGTAGCATCATTAGCGGCTTCGTCGGAATAAACAACGGCTGTTCCATTATCGGAAACATAGGGTTTAGCTCCTGTCCATGCTACATTGTTAGGGGTCATCCATGTGCCGATTTGAATAACATCTACTGTTTTAGTGTTTTCGGGAACATAATCGGGATTTGCGGCAGCAGCATCCAAAACACTCATTTGCACAGCTGTCCAGGCATTACCGCCGTCGTGAGGATTGGATACAGCTACATTCGGAACATCTACGCCAAAAAATTCGCTATTCAATGTCAGAGAAGTTAATACAAAGAAAGGATTTTTATTTTCTCCCGAAGGAAGCGTATTAGTATTTCCTTCTTCATTTACAAGCCATACGCCTTGTCCCCAATTTGGAGTAGCCACTTTCGACCACTTATAAAGATTAGTCTTTTCGTTGGTGGAAGAAGCGGTGGCTGCGCTGACCGTCCAATCGCCGCCTGCGCCCGGAGCGCGGGTCGAACCTGTCAAATAAGCGCCGGTTGCAACGTTTTTGTAATAATACACCTGTTTTTCAAATGCGTTACCGCCAGCAGGAATTTCATACCATTTGGTTGCATCATTAGCGGCTTCGTCGGAATACACAATTGCGGTTCCATTATCGGAAACGTAGGGTTTACCTCCTGTCCATGCTGTGTTGTTGGGAGTCATCCATGTAGCAATTTGTACGATAGCAGCCTTTTCGGTATTTTCCAGGAAACGAAGAATATCTGGATTTTCGGCAGTTGCTACTTTAGTCATTTGCACAGCTGTCCATGCGTTACCGCCATCGTGAGGATTGGAAACAGCTACATTAGGAACATCCACGCCGAAAAATTCGCTATTCAATGTAAGAGAAGTTAATGCAAAGAAAGAATTTTTGTTTTCTCCCGAAGGAAGTGTATTCGTATTTCCTTCTTCATTTACAAGCCATACGCCCTGTCCCCAATTTGGAGTAATCACTTTCGACCACTTATAAAGATTGGTCTTTTCGTTGGTGGAAGAAGCAGTCGCTGCACTGACCGTCCAATCGCCACCTGAGCCCGGAGCGCGGGTCGAACCGGTTAAATATGCGCCGGTTGCAACGTTTTTGTAATAATATACTTGTTGTCCGTATATGCCTGCACCAGCTGGAATTTCATACCATTTTGTAGCATCGGAAGCTGCATCATTAGAATACACAACCGCAGTTCCGTTATCAGAAACGTATGGTTTACCTCCTGTCCATGCAGTGTTGTTGGGAGTCATCCAAGTAGAAATCTGTATAACATCTACATAACTCGGATTGTTCAGAGTATAATCGGGATTATCAACGCCGCTGGAAACCGTTGTCATTTCAATAGCTGTCCAGGCATTACCACCAACACCAGGATTACTGATTGCAACCTGTGGATAAGTTGCATCAAAAAATACTCCGTTGCCATTCATCAATGCAAGAGAAGTTAATGCAAAAAATGCTTTTTTGTTTTCAGCAGAAGGAGCAGTACCTGTGTTTGCAACTTCGTTTACAAGCCAGGGTCCATTACCCCAGTTGGAACTAATCTTCGACCATTTCAGAGCATCGCTGCCATCGTTTGCCGGAACAGTTACAGCTGCGCTTACATCCCAGTCGCCTTCTTCGGCAAATTCGGTTGCCGTATTTTTCAAATATGCGCCGGTTGCAACGTTTTTGTAGTAATACAGTTGCTGTCCGTAAGCATTACCGCCCGCAGGAATTTGATACCATTTTGAATCATTTGCGGCGGCGTCATTTGTATAAACCACAGCTCCGGCATTATCAGAAACATACTGTTTTCCGACAGCAGCCGTTGCCGCAGGGGTCATCCATGTGCTTATTTGCACAATGTCCACCTTTTCGGTGTTATTCAAAAACTGGGCGTTAGCATTTGTAAAGCCCCAAAAAGACAATAATAAAATTGTCAGTACATTAATAGTTAGCTTTTTCATGTTTACATGATTTTTAAAAATTTATTATTTTAATTTATAGAACAATTTATACGTTATTCCTAATTCTTAATTCCTAATTCTTACTGTTATCATTTAGCAATAAATGTTTTACGCAACCGGATATCCTCCGATGATGCGCCAATAGCAATTTCAAATTCTCCAGGTTCTACCACTCTTTTCATCTCGGCGTTTACTAACGAAAGCTGTTCGGGCGACAGAATTATCGTAAACGACTTCGTTTCGCCAGCTTTAATGAAAACCTTTGAAAACCCTTTTAACTGTTTTTCAGGAATTGATACGCTGCTCACTTTGTCATCAATATAAAGCTGAGCCGTTTCATAACCATCGACTGCGCCTGTGTTCCTTACGTCAAAACCGACGGTAACGGTATCGTTAATCGAGGGCTGTTCGGGACTAATCTTCAGGTTTGAATATTCAAACGAAGAATAGCTCAATCCAAATCCGAAGGGGAAAAGCGGTTTAGCCTCGCCATCAATATAACGGCGGTGCGCCGAAGGTTTTTTGGAATAATACATTGGCAACTGTCCCTGATTTTCGGGGAAAGTTACTGCCAGCCGTCCTGATGGATTGCAATTGCCGGTTAAAATATCGGCAATAGCCATGCCTGCCGCCTCTCCTCCAAACCATGCCTGCAACACGGCGTCGGAAAGTTTGCAAACCTCAGTCAGAATCAGCGGACGACCGGTGATCATAACGGTGATAACAGGCTTTCCTGATTTTACCGCAGCCTGCAAAACCTTCATATCCATTGCATTGGGATAAAGATCGTGCTTGTCGCGGCTTTCGCCTACTTCTTCCTGAGCTTCGCCAATAACCACCACTACCGCATCGGACTGTGAAGCCGCGCGGGTAATATCAGAATACAAACTAAGCTTTTCCGTGTCGGTCAAACGCCATTTCAGCCAAATATCAGCATTGCCGGACAGCTTGGAAAATTCCAGACAGAAAGGAATTTTTCGTCCTGCTTCCAGACGGATGGTTTTTCGTTCCTCAACATTTTGCCATTCGCGGCTACAATGGTCGATAAAAACTTTATTGTCAATCAGTATCTTTCCATAACCGTCGGCGCGGAAATTAAATTCATACGTTCCCGAAACAGGCGCAGAAAGATAACCAGACCAACGGGCAGAAAAACTTTCGGGATCAACTCCAGGCGCGGGACTTAAATTATGCCAGTAGTGATTCAAATCGCCGTCCACACAAGTATAAACCGGATCGCCATTAAAATTCTTATTATTGAAAAAATCCGCCTTCAAACCCTGCGCGTCCGGTTGTTTTTCAGACGACAGGAAAGAAGGTAAAATGATGGAAAAACGGTCGGAAACTCCTGTATTTATATAATTAATCTTTATTTTATCGCCATACTGTTTACGTAAAGCGTCGTAAACGCCGATAGCCTGCGCTCCAGCCGGAGAATATCCACCTGTGTAGGAGGCATTAGCCAGATTTCCCGTAAGCGTGATGGTTTTACAGGGGATTCCCGCTCGTGAGGAAATGACGGTACTGTTTAGCGGCAAAGTATTATTGTCGTTTTTTAGCAGGACAATAGATTGCCGCGCAGCTTCCAAAGCCAGTTCCTGATGTTCCTTGCTGTGAAAAAACCTGTCGGAAAGCGTTTCATCCGTATAGGGATTGTCGAACAAACCGAGAATGAACTTAACCCGTAAAACGTCTTTCACTGCCCGATTCAAGTCGGCTTCTGCCAATGTTCCGCGTTTTACCGATTCAACAATGATGCGCTGAAAATCAGTGTGTGGAAAATCATAAAACTGCATATCCAAACCTGCCGAAAGCGCTTTCAGAATAGCATCTTCGCTATCTGTCGCAGTTTTATGCGTTATAATCTGTTTTTTTATTGCACCCAGATCGGTGACAACCATACCGTCGAAACCCCATTCAGTGCGAAGCACATCAGTAAGCAACCATTTATTCGACACGCAGGGTATCCCGTCTATTTCGTGATAGGCAGCCATAATGCCTTTAGCGCCAGCTTCCTTCACTGCTTTTTCAAAAACATACAGTCCGGTGGAACGCGCTTCCCTTTCGCCTACAAAAACAGGACTTTCGTTGCTGCCGTTTTCGGGAGCGCCGTGCATGGCAAAATGTTTAGGTTCCGACACTACGGCGTTATTGTTTGCCAGGCTGTCGCCATGCAAGCCTTTTATCATATCAACTGCCATGCGGGAAACAAGATAAACATCTTCACCGAAGGTCTCCTCTACCCTGCCCCATCGAATATCGCGGGCAAGATCAAGGTTGGGACCCAGCACAAAATGAACGCCGCGCGATCGGGCTTCCGCAGCAATTGCGCGCCCGATGCGGCGAACAAGGGTTGTATTCCAAGTGGAAGCATTGCCCTGCGGAACAGGAAAAGTTGTAGCTCCCGTTCCCTGATAGCCATGCAAAGCTTCTTCAATAAACAGCAGGGGAATGCCCAAACGCGATTTTTCAACTGAGCGCCGCTGAAGGCTGTTTGCAAAAGCAGCCGAGCAGGGATATAAATCGTGAATCGCTCCAATATTCATGGAGTCAATATAAGAAAAAACACGGACACTATTCAAAGTGTTGGAATCCACGAGAATATCGTTTGCGGACAGCATATCCAGCTGTGCGGCTTTTTCTTCCAAAGTCATGCGCGAAAGTAAATCCTCAACCCGCTTTTCCACAGGCAAAGACGAATCTTTGTAGGCAGGAATTTTGCCGCAGAAAGATAAACAACCTGTAATAAGTGAAATAAGTATAATATGTAATAAAGTCCGTGTTTTCATATACCGGATAAAATAATTTTTATTTATTTAACAATCAGACGTTGCGTGGATGTTTTTCCAGCAACTGTTATTTTCAACAGATACATGCCGGGAGTAGCAGTTTTAAGGTCGTAAAATCCTTTGCCTACTACCATTCTCGAAAATACATTTTCTATTTTCTGTCCCGTTACTGAATAGAGTTCAGCTTTTGCCTGACCTCTCAAATCGCCATAATCAATACCGATAAGACCGTTGTTAACCAGATTGTTAAGCAATTTTACACCCGGAACTGCAGATTTCGGAGCAGTGAAGCCTGTCGGATTATAATCTGGAATCTGATCATACTGTTTATCGGCGGTTGAAGCCAGAGTTGGAGCGGCGGGTATAGATCCGTCGGCTGCACGAATATGTTCTTTGTCAAACATATCGGCGTTCACGTAATCGCCCAACACTGCCGGATCGCCCAATTTGGTAATATCGCTTCCTGCAATTTGCAGATAATAAGGCATTTCAAACGGTGTGCTGTACCTCACTCCCTTTCCATAATCAATACCGGAACCTGCACCTCCATTTTCCAGCGTTGCGTAATCAAGCTGCGCCAATTCCGTGCTTACTTTATACATTGCGATATTTGATTTTGTAGGAATATTGGGATTGTCAACAGGTACTACGCCGCTTGCATCGCCCTGAATTAAACCTATAAGCGAATTTTTAACCGTCAATTGATTTGCGTAGTTAGCCGCGTTGCGAATATCTACCGCTCCGTCGCCGCCTGCAACATTACGTGCAAAAACAGAATTGAAAATATTCAATTTTGCTGTGGCGCCATCAAAATCAAATCCTGCACCGTTTCCCTGATTCTGACCCAGATTTTCAACAAACAGGCTGTTTACAAAAGTATAGGTAGCGCTACCGCCAATCCAGAACGGGGAACGGTCGTGCAAACTTTGATTTTGTGTCAGCGTGCAATTAATAAAAGTTGTAATTGTACTTTCGTCGCCCCATCCGCGTATAAGACCTGAATGACTCCACGATTTGTTGTTAACAAACCCGCATGATTCAAAAGTGGTGGCTCCTCCGGTTATGAAAGCTACTGCGCCTTCATATTCGCCATCGCTGACAGGGTTGCCGTTCATGTCCAATTTAACATCGCCGTCCACAATACCATTCGGGTCTTCTCCCCAGTTGCCGGCTAAATTGCTGCTGATTAAGCAGTGATAAAAATAGCGAGTATTAGCTCCGAAAAGACAGAAAGCGCCTCCGCGACCACCAATAGTCTGGTTGCCTGAAATATAGCAATACTCATGATTTATTTGCACATCTGCTCCGTCAACAAACAGATAGCCGCCGCGACTTTCGTTGCCACTTCCCTTAGCAATATTCCCCATAGCCTGGCAACCTTTGAAAGTTACTATTGGCGCTGGCACATCGCCAGGAGTAATAAAGAAAGCTCCTCCACGAAAAGCCGTATTATCATAGAAATAGCAATAAATAAATTCAACGACGCAATTGTCGTAAATCCTTGCTACACCTCCATCGGTAGGATCGCTCAGCGCTCCGTTACCTCCCGTAAAGTTCAAATTCAGGAAAACTAACTTCGCTCCGTCAATCGCTTCGGGATGAATCTCAAACAAACGGGTTTGTTCGCCTCCATCGAATCCGGCAAAAATCGGTTCCCCGTCTCCATCAACAGCCGCCTTAATCGTCACATTTTTTGTAATGTGAACCATAGCATTAATCGTTACAAAACCGTCGATAATAATTACGTCGCCGGTTTGCGCCTGATCCAAAACAGCAGCAAATTCAGTATCCGTAGCGCCGTCTGCTACATGGAAAACGTCAGCTGCTCTCACACTTGTTGTAACCATCACCAACGCCACCAGCGCCAATGATTTGAAAAAGTAATTCAGTTTCATAAACTTAAAAATTAAAAAATTAAATATAAAAATTAAACACTATTGTTTTTTAAAAAATTCTCTTGTATATCGAAGATAATCTGTTCCACATTCTACGGTCGGCTCCAGATTCCGCCCTAAACGAAAATCATTCCAGTTGTAAACCATTATAATACGACTTTCGCCTACATTCCGTTTTGCAACGTTAGCCCATGTTTTATAGGGATTTTCGGTAAAATTGCTGAAATTATACTGACCGCCTATAGTATCACTGATAATATAAGCTCCCTGACCTGCTCCTTCTTTCCAGCGCGGGATAAAGAAAACGTCGCTTGTAGGCTCATCAATGCGATTGTCGAAAGAAGGCACAACTGTGGGGATATATTCCTTGCCCAGCGGACGCATCCGTTCCTGCCAGTAGCGATAGTTGTAATCCAGATAGGAATACTGCGAATAATAGCGGTCGTAGCTGCTATGCGTGGTATTCGTAATATAGAATGCGTCGAAAGGCTTGATGGAATCAGGTCTTACGTAGCCATACTGCGGACCTGCGCTATAACCGTTAGTCTGATTGAAGCCCCATTGTTCGGGAGAAGCCCAAGTGCTACCCAACTCCGCCATCAGCCAAATATTGTTATTAACTGTTGGCGAACTTTTCAGGAAAGTGATGAAATCATTCACGCGAGGAATTTGCCCCGTGTTGGTAAAATTGCCGAACACCATAACCGGTTTGCCATCTTTCTTTTTGTAGGCAAAATCGTGCATCATAATATGAGCGTAAACCGAATCGAAATCGAAGCGCAGGGAATCCATCGTCGGCAGCATATATTGCAAGGTATCTTTTCCCTTAAAGCGATAGCCCGGATCGAAACGGATTACCACTTTCGGGCGGGCATTATCCTGGGCATACAATTTTTCCCAGTTCATCAGAATCGTGTCGTTAAAGCCGCGACCTCCCCAGCCGAGAATAAAGAAGTCAATTCCGGCTTCTTTTCCCCAGTCTAAATGCTGTCGCAACACATCAGCGTCTTCGCGTAAATCGTATTCGCCCAAAGTCGGTTTTCCGGTGTAAAGCTGATGCGCTTTTTTACCGGCATCCCACCATATATGATAGGTAGTATCGCGGTATTTTGTTTCGTAGGGAACTCCCACAACATAATCTTCCGTTACGGGAACATCCGGAATTTCGTAAACATATTCATCTACCGGAAACTCGTATCCGTCGGGACGGTCTTCACAGGCGACAAAAAGGAATATCGGCGCCGCCAAAATATTTAATATAATTATTAACTTTTTCATATTATTTTAATTATTTATTATTTACGGTTTAATGCCTGATTTGGAAGCGGATATGGAAACGCCGCATAAGCAACGGATCCAACCGGCGGAGCTGGTAAACCCGGATTGTCGGCTGCAAAAATCAGGCGGAAAGTTACGCGATCTTGAATATCGTGTAAAGTATTGTCGTAGAGATATTCCTGAATAGCTTTCTGTGTTTCTTTCGTATTGATATTGCGCTCGCTTCCTGGGTAAGTAAGGCGCTCGCAGATATAAGCCCATGTGCCGCGCACATAACCTCCATCCTGGCTTGCGTTAAAACTCGGTTTGAAGGGAATAAGCTGCGTACGACGAATCAAAGTCCACGCATCAATATTCTGCCCGTAGAGTGAAAGCCAGTGTTGCACGACGATGCGTTTTAAGTTGTCTTCTTCGCCGCCAAGCAAGCTGTTGGTAAAACCGCCCAGATAATCCATAAATTCGCTGGCAACCACATTAGCGCTGGCAGTATCGGTTGGTACGCTCCATTTTATGCCAGGAAAATCTTTATAAGTATTGATACTTGCCTGCGTTGCGCCATATCTCAGGCAACGGGCGTCGATACCTTCATAATAATATTCTTGAGCTGTTTTACCCTTTGTCCAATAGCCCTTTAATCTGGCTTCCGCCCTAATAAAGCAAAGTTCAGGATAGCTAAAAACACAGTATTTGGCGTCAGAAACGAGAAACGATTCGCCAATGGTAGGCCAGTTGGCGTATGCCGAAAGGTTTCCGTATGGAGACGACCATCCGGCAGTGTATTGATAATCGGTCGGCACGCCAAAAGAATTGGGACGTCCTGCATATTTGTTTGTTTTAGGATTGGGGCGTGTTCCGCTTTTGCCGTCACCTTCCTTTATATATACCGACAAAACAGGATCGTTATATGTAGTCGGCTTAATCCACATCAACAACGATTCGTGAGGTATGGGCAGATTGGCAAGCTGCCTTGCTTTTTCATCAGCCACCATCTGTTCGAGAATGAAAAACAGAGGATTTCGCGTATTCAAATCGTTGTTGTCGAAAGTCAGAAAGAAATTACCGCTGTTATTCTTTATAAGCATATTGTTCTCGGCATTATCCAATTCTTCAGCAACAACGGCTTTTGCCATGTCAGCCAACTTGACAAGCCATGTTTTATCGGGATTTTTAACATCGCAATCGGCAATTCGCATGGCTGTGCGCAAACGAATGCAATGTGCAAACTGCGCCCAACGTTCCAAATCGGATTTAAGGAAAGGCTCTGCCGTAACCGGATATTTGTCGCTTGTGCTGTTTACATTGATAGCCTCGTAAGCTGTTTTCAATTCATTCAGAATGCCCTGATAAATATCTTCTTCTTTATCGTAACTTGCAGCCACCTCGCCGTTGCAGGCTTCAGTGTAGGGAATAGGTCCATACATTCCAACCAAAATGGAAAATACGTAAGAGCGCCATATTTTCGCCATTGCAACGCGGTTGTTATAACCGGGGGTATTCCCGTAGTTATTGATAATATTGAAGAGAGGTTTCAACGAATTGCTATACAAACCGTTCCAAAGGTTATCGGATTCACCGTCGGCGGAATATTGAGGAGCGCTGCCGCCAATCACAGACCAGAACTGGCTGTAGTTGCCGAAAATAAACCAGTTGTTGGCGCGGGATGCACCATCTCCTGCGCCGCCGATAGTCCTAAGCGTGCTTACGGGACTTAAACCAAATATAAATTCCGGTTCGGCAGCTGTAATACGATTGGGATTGGTATTGATTTCTTCAAACCCATCAGTACAGGCGTTCATTGTCAGTAATGCGATTATGCCTGCGAATAATGATAAATATTGTCGTTTCATATTGTTTTAAAATTATTAAAATTCAATTTTAATATCAAATCCCAAAGTGGTAGATGGAGGCAGGGAACCCGATTCCATACCCTGTCCATTACCGGCATTAAGAGCGGCTTCCGGATCTATACCTTTTGGGGTTTTCTGATAAAATATCCATAAATTACGTCCAACCAAAGAAATACGTGCATTGCTCATTTTAATTTTTGAAATCCAGGATTTAGGAAAATTGTAGCCTACGCTCAGTTCGCGTAGCTTAATAAACGAAGCATCATAAATTACCGTATTATCATAATCATCTGAAAAATAGCCTATAGTGCCTGGATCTCTATAATCGGTGAATTTCCTCGGAACATAGTTTGGATCCAACTGATTCATATCAATAGGATTATCGTACTGGGTAGGATCATAAATATAAAAATTGTCGAAAAGCACTCCACCCCATAAATTTTCATGTCCATCAGATTCTCCAAGAATAACCGTCCGTTTCCATACATCTTCCCTTTCTTTTTCATAACTGGATATCACTCCATTACGAATAGCCTGCTTCATGGTTCCGGAATAAAGTTTACCTCCCTTCTTCATATCCAGAAGGAGATAAACGTCGAAATTTTTCCAGCGGAAGCGGTTACCTATACTAAACATAAAATCGGGATTGAAATTTCCCATATATCTGTTTTCAGTTTTGATAGGATTACCGCTTGAATCTACCATTATGCGTCCCTGTTGATCGGTCAGCATCATGCGTCCAAACATAGATCCGTAAGGCAGTCCCACCCGAAGCAGGTTATAACAGTTGTAAATATCGCCAAGACTGATTTCGTCGAGACCTTCAACCATACTTTTCACCATTGATTCGTTTTTCGTAAAGTTGATATCCGTATTCCATTGGAAATTTTTCAATTTAAGTGGAATGGCGTTTATCATCACTTCCCATCCCTTGTTTTCGATTTCCCCTGCATTAAACACTCGTTTTGAATAACCGGAGGACAGTGACATATCGGCTTCTACAATCTGATCAAACGAATTGGACTGATAGTAGGTTATATCAAAATTCAAACGGCTGTCTAAAAAGCGCAAGTCTGTCCCAATTTCCAGCGAGCGGGTGCGTTCCGGTTTCAAATGCTGATTAGGAACCGTACCCGGCAATGACACATATTTATATCCACCATAAAGATTGCTGTTGCCAAGATCAAGATATGGCAACAGGCGATATGGATAGGTGTCGTTACCCACCTGAGCATAGGAAGCCCTCAACTTGCCATAGAACTTGCTGGATGGAACGCCCAACATTTCGGTAGGCAGCCAGGAAATTCCAACGGAAGGATAGAAATAGGAGCAGTTTTCTATTGGCAGCGAGGACGACCAGTCGTTGCGTCCTGTAATATCCAGATAGATGTAATCGTTAAACCCTAACGATAAAGAGCCATATAGACCACGAATACGTTTCCAGCTCAGAACGTCTTCGTCTGAACGCGAATAGTCGTCGCTGTTGGAAATATGGGCAAATCCCGACTGTTTCATCGATTGCAGCGAAGCATTAAGCCATGAGCCTTTATAATCCAGCTGACTGCCACCCAAAGTTCCCATAACCGAAAACTTATCTTTGAAAAAACGACTGTTATAGACCAGCAGCCATTCATAATGGGTATTGTCGGTAATATTATATTGACGGCGATAATAGCCGACAGGTTCATTGATCGCACCTTTGTTTCTGTATTCCATTGTGTTTGTACTGATATAATCCCGCCCATATTTTAAGGTAGCTTTCAACGATGGCAATATCTGATACGAAAGATCAAAATTTGCCATCAAACGCAACTTCTTATCTTCATTGCCTGTTTCATTAATCGACCAGTAGGGATTGTGTTTTCCACTTATAGTCACTCTTTCCTGACCATCGTCTGTTTTGTAATATTTCAACTGATCCAGATCCATTGAACGCGGCAAAGAAACGTACATAAACAGAGGATTATAATTGCTTTGATTGGAATATCGCCGGTTTTTTGTATCGTCGTCGATAAGGGTCATTTTAGAATCCAGAGTAAGATTTTTCATTAATGTATTGAAAAACCGCATGGTCAGGGTATTTTTATTTACTATATTCTGCTTTTCCACC
>JAIRPX010000139.1 GCA_031256775.1 Dysgonamonadaceae bacterium | reverse complement strand
CAATCTCCCGAAGTGCCGTTGATTGATTTTACTTCAATCTTTTGTACTGCCCTGAAAAGTATCGGTTTGATTTCTTCCCACAAGTGAACGGTTAAATTTTTGTCTATGTTGCAGAATTTCGATTGTTGAATTTCTGTTGTAATAGTTTTATATGACTTGTAATTTGCTGTGTCATCTTCTAAAATTTTACGAAATTCTTCGTAAATGGCTGTGTCATTCGCTTCTATTTCGTGTTTGTAATAGTTAAACAAATTTTCAACCAAGTCTTTTATGTGGTTTTGCCACATCTGAAAACGCGAAATGTGAATGAGCATTGAATTATGTTTTGTTCCCTGACCTCGTGCAATGCGAACAGCACAAGTAACAATGAAACACTTTACAGCCGTTTTCAACGATTCGGGAATGTCGCTGAAAGCGGGTTTATCATCATCTTTTTTGTGTCCCTGCGGCACAAAAAAATCATAATCCTTTATCGAAAAAACGATTGGCAGCAAATCATTATTCGTATCATCGGGAATAATGGAAGTTCCAAAAACCTTTTCGGGACCAATATAATTTGTCGGGGCGGGAATGTTAATGATAAAATCACGCGGGAATAAATCTTCTTCGCTTTGGGGAATAAAGATATTGGCAAACGGCGTAGCCGTGTAGCCGACATAGGCAGAACGGTTAAACAGCGAAATCATTTTGCAAATGTTTCTGTTTATCGCTGTCGGGTCTAACTCTTTAACATTAGTATTGATTGAAGCGTTATCAGCCTCATCGTCAATAATTAAGAGTGATTTGTTCGTGATTTTATCGTTTGTTGCCTGCGTTTGCAGCCAATTACACAAGCGTTTCAAAACAGAGGCATTTTTCTTTACAACTAATATAATGGGTTGTGGTGCATTGAAATTAAAACCTGCCGTGTTGGTGGCTCGGCTTGTAAAATCGCCTTTTTCCAAACTTGTAGTATATGAGTTTGCAATGGCGTTTTCAAATCCCGGATTAAGTCCTACACCGATTTTGGTTGTTTTGTTCATTGTGTAGGCTCTTTCGTACTGTGTATCAAATCCCAAAAAACCCTCGTCAATTCTGTTTTGTGTTTGACTGCGCAAATTGTTGTGAATACCTGCCAAAACAACAATCAGATTAAAGCCCGCGTCTGCGGCTTTGCAAATCAGCCCTGTGTAATTGGCTGTTTTTCCTGACTGTACCTGCCCGACAACAAGCCCTTTTTTAGAAATCTGTATTTCGTTTCGTTGCGGGTTAAAAAGTTTGTCAAGCACTTTGTCGGTCAGTTCGTCCAACTGCAAAATAACGCTTGGGGCGAACTTTTTTTGTTTTTCCAAATATTCGGCATATCGTACTCAAAACTCCCACTTGGATTTTTGGTTTGCCCGAAAATCTTTTAGCCACGGCTCGCGGCGTTCCCTGCCTTCCAAAATCTGAAATGTGTCAATTTTAACGCTGTACATTGAAAGCAAATCATTTTTCAACTTTACAGCACCAACATCGGGATAAAGCATTGTCGCCTTACCAACAGCATTATTTATTTCGTTGTCGGTAACGCTTGCTTTCCTGCCGATTATACTTTGACATATCTCTATCGCTACTTGGTAATTATCATTCATTACAGTTGCTCAATTAAATCTTCATAATTGTTAAACGGCTCTTGTATTTTCAACAATGCCTTTGCCTGTGCGGACGTTTTTCCCTGCGCTATCTGATTGTTGTACATCAATACAAGCACTTCTTTTATAAGGTTTATATCAACATCGGAAAACGGCGTTTTTTGTGTTTCTTCGCCCTGCGCCTCGTTAATGTAGATAGTTTTTGTCGGTATGGCTTCCTCTAAAAACTTCAACAATTTTTCAATGGCTTGTTCGGGGTTTTCTTTTGCCAATGTTTTCAAGTCCTGAATCATTAAATGCTCGCGATTAACCACAAACGACCATTTGCTGTCTTTTTTCTTTTCAAGCCAAAGCGGTTGAAAGTTTTGCCCGGCTCGCTGTTTCAAAATTTTGCCTCTGTGCCGGTAAACTTCGCTGCCAATGGCGCGAACTGACTTTGCATAAGATTCTAACTGTTCCCTGCAAACTGCGGGTGGGTATGCTTTTGACTTTTTAATATCAATCTGCCATTCAGTGTCTAACCTGTTGGGCAAATCAATCTGTATGCGTACCAACTTGTAATGCTCTTCCTTGCGGAACAATCCTAACCAATCGCCCGCCAACAATAAACGTTTGCCACGATACACATAAAAGCCCTGCATTGCGGGGTAGCCGTTCATTCCCTCTGCTTTTTTGTATGCCTGCTCTGACGAGAAATTGTTTTTGTGCGGCAAAACATAACCTTTCATTTTTGCGCCGCCGTTAATATTTTCGGTTTCTCTTGCCTGTGTTTTATTCTCGTCTGGGCAAAACGGATTCCACGCCGTTATATCGTGTTCGCCCCAAAATATTTTTATTGCCTTATCTTCTATAAATCTGTGAAAAATCATTGCAATATGATTTTTCACTTTATCCAAAGCATTGGAAAATTTACGCTTTGCGCTGTCGTCTGTTTCAGCCGTCTGCGGCAGTAAAACTCTGTCTAAATCAGACCAAACGACAAGCGTACCCGATTGTAAATTATCTAATTCGCCTATAAATTCTTCGGGTATCCATTGCAGCAATTCCCATTTATCGCTCTCGGCGACATAATCCAAATCCCACGACCAGAAAGCATGGCTTTCGTCTTTTCGTTTGCTTAATACGGAAAGTTTGCGGCACTGCGAAAAAGAGGCAGTTTTAAGTCCCAAACCAAAACGTCCTAAATCAGTTTCGGAACGGTCGGACAAGGGATTTTGCGCACCCGGTCGCATTGCTTGGATTATCTCATCGCTATTCATACCCTCGCCATCGTCTTTTATGGTAATGACAGATTTTCCTCCTCGCCAAATGCGGTTTATATAAATGTTTTTGGCATGTGCAGAAATGGAATTGTCGATAATATCAGCAATGGCGGTTTCAAGACTATAACCGATAGACCGAAATGTTTCAATCATTGAGGAGGCTTCGGGTGTTGCCGCTGCTTTTTGAAGTTTACTGTAATCCATAGGCTAAAACTGTTCTTTTAATTTTTCTGCGATTTTATGAGCCAAAACCACAGGAACAGCGTTACCTATTTGCCTAAATGCTGCGCTTCTGCTGCCCTCAAAATAATAATCATCGGGAAATGATTGCAGGCGGGCGGCTTCGCGTATGGTTATTGAACGCACGTTTTCAATGGTAGGATTTATTGTTGGATATATGTAGTAATGTCCATCTATTGCAATATGAGCAACAACCGTGTGACAACAACCGTATGGGTCAACTACGGTAAAGCGATTGAGGCACGTTTCCTTGTTTTTATGGCGTTGCAGGCGTGAAGGAATTTTTGAATAATCAATCCGCTTGCGTTCTCTCAGCCACATTTTGACTGCCATTTGGTATATTTCGCGGTCATTTTCGTTATTTGGGCGGGCAATATGCTGTGTTGTAAAATCAAAATTGCTACTGCGTATTTTTGATTTTTTCAGATATTTCATTTCTGAAAGTGGCTTTGTATATTTGACAGGGGCACACAACTGCCCCTCGCCGTGTTTCCTTTCGGGCAAGTCAATAAACAAATCTTTCAGAACTTCGTATCTGTTTTCTTCTTTTTTTAATTCGGGATAGTGAAGATTTGTTGGGTTACCGTTTTCGTCTTGCACCTTCCAACCTACAATTATAACTCGCTGACGATTTTGTAATACGCCGTGGTCGGAAGCAACCTGTACCTCAACTTTCATTTCGTAGCCTAATTCTCTTACAAGACGTTTCAAATCCGCTAACGGCTCACCATTCTTGGCAGTGCGTATGCCTAAAACATTTTCAAACACAAACATTTGTGGATTGTAATGTTCCAAAAACTTTACATAATACTTGTAAAGTTCATTGCGTGGGTCTTCTTCTACGGCTTTACCCATTCGGGCGCGACCTGCAACAGAATACGCCTGACAGGGCGGACCGCCTACTATAATGTCAATTTTTTTGCTACCTGTCAGATTATCAATACTTTCAAAAAGACCTTCAATAGTTTTTTCGCCAATTTCGGACTGAATAACTGTATCAATTACCTCTTTGGGAACTTGCGCCCAAAGTTTGCTGCCGTCCTCCTTTTCCTGTTTTTCATACAGATATTTTTTGTATTTTTGCAGTTGATTATTGGCTTTCAACCAATGGAAAGCAGCGCGGGTTTTTAGCGTATCGCAGGCATACTTATCCATTTCGATATGAGCCAAAGGAGTATAGCCCGCCCGAATAAAGCCTTCGGACAGCCCGCCTGCACCGGCAAATAAATCTATGAAATTTAATGCACACTCCATATCCAATATACAAAAATTTTGCGATGCAAAATTACTGCTTTTTATTGAGAAAAACGGACATCCAATCTATTTTATTGCAATTTTTGTGTTGTTTTAGAGCATGTTTTTCAAATATTTCTGTTCAAACTCTCCTGTTAGTTTCTCAATCTTCTGATTAATAACAACCAACTCAATAGTTGCCTTTTCCAACTTATACAGCATAGCTAAAGCCGTTTTTTCTGTAAAAGTAGCTTTCAGATGCTTTACTACTTGATTGTAATTCACTCCAATTGCACGAAACTGCGAATGAAATGTCGTCAATCTCATATAATAATCCATCGCCGCCTTATCCAATTTCACATACTTGATTTCTCGCTTGAACAGACATGTCTTGATAAACTTTGCAGCATTGTATCTCAATCCTGTTTCTTCAAGCATGGATAGAAATTGTGCATTATCGACATCGTTCAGTTTGATTGAATACCGATGTCGGCATGGGTCTGCCTTCGGTGGGCGACCGCCTTTGTTGAAACTGTTGTGTTTTGTTGCCATAATTTTATGGTTTTAATATTTGATTTGTTCTAAAAAATAACGACTTCGGAGTTATTTTAGCAAGTGGTTTTGGGTGTCCCGATGAGTTTCGGGATGCTCAAAAGACAACTTGCCATGTGCCATTTGCACATGAGCATCTTCGATGCCGAATGTTGAAAAATTGACTGTACACAGTGAATGCATTATGCTGATTGTGTACAGTTTACAATCTTCGCCATTGTTCCACATCGTCCCTATAAGTTTCAAGGAAATTGTGGGCAAGATTTTCTATCAGACCTGAAACGCTCATACCTCGTTCGCCGAATAATCGAACAATCCGTTCCAAACTATCGCGAACGGAAAGACTGATAAAAACCGGTTTTCGGTCGTCAATCTTTGGAACTTGCATGAACTGTTGCCTGAACTCCTCCAATGCAAGTTTGCGTTGTTTGCTGTTAATTCGTTTGGAATTGTCGAATTGTACAGTCTGTTCACTTGTTGCAGCAGTTGTACTCTGTTCATTTACTGCACTTTTCTCATAAGAAACAATACTGTTGCTTCTTTCATAGATGGACTGTAATAACTCCTGTTCGTTGATGTCATCAACATTTTGATTTGTTCTCATATTCTTCATTTGATTTAGTGAATAAACTTTGCAAAGCGAGTATATCAACTCCACTTCACGCTGCAAATAAAATGATAATTATTTATATACCAATCATTTGCGATTTATTCTCTGTGATATGCTGTATTTTGCTTTCGATTTATATTTTTTCTTTTCATCAGCAATATATTCGTTTAATCTGGTGTTTGTCCTACCTTGCCGAAGCAAACCTGTGCAAACCCCTGCCACTTGCCGAAACTTTGATAATTAACCTAAAATGTCATCTTACCTTTGAGCCAAAATTCAAAAAATATGGAAATTATAAATATTGAAGCCCGTACTTTCGAGGCAATGGTTATGCGGTTTGAACAGTTTGTAAAAAGGATGGATGCGCTTTGTTCTCGAAAAGACAAAGGGCTGCAAAAGTGGTTGGATAATCAGGATGTTTGCCAAATACTGAATATCTCGAAACGGACACTACAAACATATCGGGATAATGGAACTTTGCCCTATTCCCAAATCAACTACAAAATGTATTACAAGCCGGAAGATGTGCAACGAGTAATGGAACAGCTAAAATATAAGCCGTATGGAAAATAATCTGATTACAAAAGACCATGAAACGGTCAAATCCTTTTTCTTTTCATTGGAACGGATACTTGACGGTATCGAAAATCTCGTGGAAAACTGCAAGCCATCGTTGAATGGTGAACGCTATCTAACTGATAAAGAAGTTTCAGAGAGGTTAAAGGTTAGTCGCCGAACTTTGCAGGATTACCGGACAGAGGGTAAAATACCATATTATCAGTTAGGTGGGAAAATTCTATATCAGGAAAGCGATATTGAGAAGATGTTGAACGATAATTATTTCTCCTCCTTTGAATGATTTATTTCTTTTTCATCTTGTAAACACCCCCAATATGGAAAGAAAAAATAAGGCAAGCCTTTCCCAAAATTTACTCTTTCCGCAGGAAAGGAAGAAATTTTGAGGAAACCCGGACGGGCTTGGACTTGCCGTTTTTTTCTTGAAATATAACTTTGTGCGCAAGATGAAAAACAATATACAAGTCTTTCAATTCAGACTTATCATATTTTCTTCCCTGAACCTGAAACATACAGGTTTTTTGACAACCTGTTTCATTAACAATTTTCTAAATAAGTCCGCCTTATAAGAATGAATCCGAAAAGCCAAAGCCATAATCATTTCAAGATTGTACAAATCTACGCTGCCGCCGTTTGTGTAATAGTAACAATGGCAAACCTCATCTGCTCTCAAAACATCGGATTTCAGGATTGACCGGATATTACTGCTCACTTTGGCTACAAAAACCTCAAACAGTTGGGCAATTTCATATTCGGACATCCAAACCGTTCCACTTTCAGCGATAATGCTTACTTTGTTTCCATTGATTGTAATTTTTCCTCGTTTCATATTGCCTGATTTTTAACCTGATAACTATTCAATACATTCTTTACATTTTCCATATCCCGCATAATGGAACTGTCCAATACTTTGGCATAATGTTTGGTAACGTTCGTACTTGCATGACCGAGCATTTTGGCAACATTTTCCATACTCACTCCATTTGCCAAGCAAACAGAAGTTGCATAACTATGTCTGGCTGAATGAGTTGTCATTTTTTTCTCAATCCTGCAGATATCTGCAATCTCTTTCAGATATGTATTCATTTTTTGATTGCTGATAACAGGAAACAGTTTGCCGGTTTTCAGGCAAACAGGATGCTCCCTGTACTTTTCAATCAATTCAATCGCAAAAGGCAATAGTGGGATGTGGCACATATTTTTTGTCTTTTGTCGGGTTTTACGAATCCATACATCACCATTCTGACCCTTTACAAGATGTTCGCAGGATAGTTGTGCTACATCGCCGAAAGCCAGACCTGTGAAACACTGAAATATGAAAACATCCCGCACTTGTTCGATGCACCGGATAGTAATCTTTTTGGATGCAATTCGCTGAATTTCCTCCATCGTCAGAAAATCGGGATTGGTTTCGTGGTACTTGAATTTGTACCCAACAAACGGACTTTTCTTTATCAAATCATTTTCCAATGCAATGCGCATCAATTTTTTGAGAATCTTTAATCGCGTATTTGCGGCATTCTGGGCGCAACTTTTCACCGTTTTCAGAAACGTTTCAAAATCATACACAAACGCGGGTGTAAGTTCGTTCAACGCGATGTCGGAAACATGGTATTTGCCTTGCATAAATTCAAGCACATAACGGTAAGTTGATTCAAAACGCATGACTGTTTTCGGAGCAAAGCCTTTTCCAATCAAAGCCTTACATTGCGCATTGTGTTCCGCGAACAATTGCAGCAAGGTTTGCCGGTTTTCTTCTTTTCCCTCATAGATGTTCTTAATTCGCTCTACGGTAATCAATTTTCCCTTTTCTTCCAGTTCGCGGTGGATTTGATACAGTTTCACGCGAATGGATTCGATGTAGCGGTTCAGTTCTTCGGCATTTCTACTTTGCCCTTTTGCACATTCCTTTGCCTGATTCCA
>JAIRPX010000137.1 GCA_031256775.1 Dysgonamonadaceae bacterium | reverse complement strand
GGAAGCTGTCCGGTGCGACGGTACTGCTCTTTTGTATAGCCTTTAAAAATAAGGTTGTCAATATCAAAATAAGGTGCAAGATCTTCTCCAAAAAGCATTTGCGTCTGTCCACCACCAAGATAGATTGGCATTGCCCTGAATGGATTTGGAACACTCTCAATGCCGCGCCCGTCAAGGGTTTCTATCTTAATATGCAGGCGGACAGGCAAGTTGGTAATCATAGCATCCCTGACCTGTATCATAACAGACAGTCGCTGGCTGCCTGGCTGACAGTAATCTGAAAGGCGCAGTGAATAAGGCGGAGTAAGCACCGGATAAACATAAACGGGATAATTGCTTTGCGCGTAAGCTGTCAAGCGCATAACGGCAAGTAAGACAACAGTTAAGATATTGAGCTTTAATTTCATTAATGGTTTTGCGAAAAATTTCCCGCAAAGGTAGTATATATTTTTAAAAGAATGGCAGGAAGATAGGAAAATTAACATTGTCAGAAAATTTCATCAAATATTATTACACACTGTGCATTACCAGATACTCCTGTTTATTATTATTTTATTTTTTTTTGCCCACCTCCTCATTTCTGTCAAATATTTGTCCCTTTCGTTACTGTTTATATTTTGTACTTTAAAAGGACAGTTTTTTGAGATTCGCTCAATAGCTTGCATTGCATAATATGCCAGTTTTTCATCCGGCAACGTTTCTTTTACTGACGGTAATGTTTCTTCTGAATATAGTATTTTTAACAAAATATCTACACTTTCTTTTTGTTTTATGTATTCTATCTCTCTCCATTTATCAACGACACCTTCCAATGGCAGGGATCGCAGTTCTGTAAAATATTCTTTCAACATCTTTTTATCGCCCATCCTGCACAGGGCAATACGGGCGGCATTTTTATATTCCGAATAAATGCAGCTACTGTCGGATATGATTTGTAATCTGCCTTTTAATTTCCTAATTTCCAAAGCTCCGGCAAGAAGTATCATATTCCTGTTTAGCATGTGATAGCTACTGTTATCTTTATATGAAAAACTTAAATTTTTCACAACTTCATTTTTCATTCTCCAGTCAAATATATGTAAATCTACTCCCTCCATGATACTTCCTCCGTATCTAATTACAGTGTCATTAATGGCTTGCTCCATGAAATAAATTATTTCTCTTCTTAGTATGGGATTTTCTGATATGTTATATATGGTATTTATTCCGTATAAAATGGGACTGTAAGAATTTTCGGATGAACCCAGATATTTTTTTTGCAATTCAAATATTGTATTCAGCTCATTATCTGTTATAATTTTCTTATAATTATACAAATTATATACTAAAGAATAATAATCTTTAAATGAATTAATTTCCACTGCCCGCTTTAATCCTGCTTCAATTAGTTCTACTGGAGTTTGCGTCCTCGCATTTATGCTAATCAGACAAAAAATACAAAAAATGATCTTCTTCATACATTTCATACTTTACTTTATTTTTTCCCATTGATATTTTCTAAATCTATTTCTTTTTGTGCCATAATTCATGATATTAAAAATATCTTTCCCGCCCTTAGGAAAGCCGCTAAATTCATTGAAAGGATGCTTCAATTTGAAAGCGCCATGTCCCAATTCATGACATATTGTCAGGTATATATTAGGTGAGTTTTGTGGATGAACAAAAGCAAGTCGCTTGGTATTTTTATCGGGAAATTCTGAATATCCATTGCTCCCGTCATTAGGATTATCTACTACTATTATATTAAATATAGTTGTATCCATTATACAGTTATCAACAATGCTTTTCATTTCAGAACTCAACCAAGATTCAACATCAATTTTACCATCCCTGTTCAAATCAAAATTGACGATTCTTTCTTCAATGCCAATAACTTCCCATTTATATACGCTTTGGCTGTAATATTTATTCAATGTATCCTGCAATTGAGGCATACTGATTAACATCGTTCTTACATCCGTATTGTAAGCGCGACTTTCGCAAATTTTATTTGCTCCTGCAACGACAATGCTGTCGCCGGTAGCAACATCATATAAAACCATATCATCTCCGCAAATATCTATTCCTCTCCGCGAATCCAGAAAACGATTATTACCGCTTGAAATTACTCTTGTTGTATCTGTAGCAACAATATCGCCAATTTGAACAATTTGAACATCATCATTACTTTCATGAACAATAGTTATACGTATTTTATTTTTATTGTCATTGGTGTTGTTTTCTTTCATTCCATACAATTTTATTTGAATTGTGTCGCTCATAAAGTATCCTATTTTCAGCATCAAGGAAGTTTCTGTATCACTTGTTGTTGAAACAGACAAACGATATTTGGAATTACCGGTCGGGATAAAAGAATTTACCTGAAAACCAGGATTGGAAGCAATAAATTCAATAGCTTTCTCCGCCCCTGTCGGCATCACATTCACAATTATATTATCTGGCGTTCCATCTGCTTTAATGGATTTCCATTTTATGCCATATACAGGATTTGTTCTGAAGGAGGGATAATCATTTTCCGTTGTAAGATCATTTTCGTCAAATCCCCATTTTTGATTCGGATCTTCTTCAAATTCCACATTAACAACCACAATTTTGCACTGCAAAGTATCGTATATCAGGCTGTCGCTGTAAATTGTACTTATTGCAGTTCCGTTAATATTGCTTGAAGCTGCTCGTGGAGTATAATGTGCTATTGCAGAGTCTGCTGCTGTAATCCCATCCCATACAGTGCCTCTCTTAAACAGATTAACGTCGTCTCTGTATGCCTTTATTTCATATCGTTTGTTTGATACGGGAAGATAAATTGTACTGCCGCTGTAAAATTTGTGTCCTTCAATTGAATAGTAACATTCGTTTTTACTGTTTACTGTGGTTGAATCTGAATTTGCAGCATTGGAATCTGCTGTTGCCAAAATTGTAACATTTCCATTCTCATCAACAACAAAACTGTTTCCTGCGACATCCAGAATCGTAATTGGCGCTCCGGCAATTTTTCCTTCGCTGTCTTTTGGCAGCTCTATCGTGTGCGGATTGCCGTCTGAATCTGTAATGGTTAGCGTACTGTCTGAATCGTTGAAAGTTATTTGTGGATTTTCGGGAATGGTGAAATCTACTGAAATATTTGTGTTGTCATTAGTTTCTGTCAACGTATTCACCGCATTATTTATTTCATCTGCATCCGCTACAAACCCGTCGGTTTTAACGTTCTCTCCTCCCATACGCAAAATCCGCCTGTCGGTATTTACCTGCAAGTTCCAGAAATTAAGGAGAATACGCACACCCCATATCCGCACCAGAAAATCGCATTGACCTTTGTATGTACCGTTGTTATTTTCTGTTATGCTGGTTATAACGTATTCCGACATGCCCGACGGCTTGTAAATTGTGTCGCCGACCTGCAAGTCTGTTTTTAATGTTTTATTTTTGAGTTCCGGCTCTGGCTCAGGGTCTCTACACTCACATTCAGGACATATCTCTTTCTGGGTGAGCAGAACCGGCATCGTTATGTCTTTCCATTCCGAAAAAGCGCTTGTCCTCATTCCGTTATTGCAAACGCCCTGAACACGCAACCGGTACTTCACGCCATAATCTAATCCAGGAAGCGTATAACGGTTATCATAAACGGTATAAGATTTGTGATAGCCGGTTTCGGTATTTTCAGCTTCCACATTAAATGATGTATGATTTTGAAACGCCTGCCAGCTGAAATGCGCATTTTTATCCCTGCGCTCAACTTTCAAATCCGTTATTTCATCGCACTTACACAGGTAGGTAAAAGTACGCACTTCGCTTTTGCCATCATTTTCAAACGACGTCCTGTTCATTACATCAGAAGCTGTTACGCGCCATGCGTATTTCATTCCAGGCTCAAGCATAAGCGCTTCCGGCTGAACGACCAGCGTGTTATGGAACTGCGTTGTACTGTAAACGCATGGTAGCGAAACGGTAACAACATTAGGGTCAATGCCGTCGATACGCATTTCCCACAGTTCAAACCGGTACTGTACATTTACACCTGGTATGCCTGGACTGTTTCCCTGCCATGTGAAAGTGAGCGGCATACCTGCAATCTGTCCAAGCTCCGCGTTATTCTCTGGCAGTTTCAGGACAGGAGGTTTTCCAAGTGCAAACCACGCCATAACAATCCCCTGATTGGATATTAACCGTCCCGTATGGAAATGGCGAACCTCAACCGTGATGCGGTAAAAACCTTCAGGAAGCTGTCCGGTGCGACGGTACTGCTCTTTTGTATAGCCTTTAAAAATAAGGTTGTCAATATCAAAATAAGGTGCAAGATCTTCTCCAAAAAGCATTTGCGTCTGTCCACCACCAAG
>JAIRPX010000119.1 GCA_031256775.1 Dysgonamonadaceae bacterium | reverse complement strand
GAATTAATTTGCTGTTAAAAAAGATGTCGCAGCTACGCTGCTCAGGGAAAGGTCTGTGTTTTCCAACCGTGCGCTTACGCACACGGCTACAAAGATGTTGCAGCTACGCTGCTTTTGTTTTACGAAGTAACGCGATAAAAGTTTTTTAAACGAGACACGTGGCGCACAGCATGAAGACACGGCTTATAACGCCGCGTCAGCAGGAAAGCCATAGACACAAGGTTTTGCGGGTGAGCCCACGGCATGGTTTTGTGCAACATCATTCGAAGGCGAAGCCTGAAGCAATCCTGCAATCTATTTATTTACAACTGGATTGCTTTGCTAACGATTGCAATGATAAACCGCGTAAAGTATAAAATCAGCCATAGGAATGCATTCCATTTAGCAGGTAATTAACGCCAAAATAAGTCATCAATACAGATAAGAATGCGATAACCGACATAAGATTAAGAAGATACGGATTGTCTCCTTTTTTAATTAGCCGTAAATGAGTGGCAATGGCATAAACTACAATGGTGATTAAAGCCCAGCTTTCTTTCGGATCCCAGCCCCAGTAACGTCCCCAAGTTTCGTTTGCCCACACTGCGCCAATAAATGTTCCGGCAGTCATCAATGCAAGTCCTGCCCATAATGATATTTCATTAATAATACTTAACTCCCTGATACGAAGCGCAATTGTTGTCATTTTTTTTCCTTTGTTAATGAGCAAAAGAACTAAATTGTTTATTCCCAGAAAAAAACTTATTCCGAAAAAACTGTAGGCAGCTACAATTACCGCTACATGAATCATAAGCCATGGAGATTTAAGTACAGGAACAAGCAATCCAATCTGTGGATCCATCCAGTTCAATCCCGAAACAAACAGGATAATTCCGCTTAGCAGAGTAGCCAGCGCAAAGGTTATCATGCTTTTGCGGATAAAAATAATGCCTGCAAGCGCAGCAATAAACGAAATATGAATCATTGTTTCATAGGAATTGCTGAAAGGTGCATAACCGGCAATGTACCAGCGCATTATAATGCCCGACAAATGATATAGCAAGCCGACTGAAATTGTCATAGCCAATAAGAACATTATACGTTTTATCCATTTTTTTTCCCAAAACATAGCAATGAATGATAAAACGAGCAGTAAGCCGCCTGAAATCAAATAAATCTTTTTACATTGACTAAATATGTCTAAACGGTTGTATAACAATTCGATGTTTATTTTTTGATCATAAACTGTTAATCCGTTTTTTTCCGAATATATTTCAGGAATTTCGTGATTTATTAATTGATAAAAAACATTAATTTGTTCATCTAATTTTATTAAATCCTTGTCTAAACGACTGCGTTTGGAAGGCGACATGATATAAATAGCTTCCAGATCTTTTTGCAATTTGTAATTACCGTTACTGTCAAACAGTTCATTATAAGAGCAATAACCATTAGAAAGATTATATTTGAGCGCTATTTTCCTGTTTGAAAGATATATGAATTTCATGTCCATCCACAATTCAGGTTTATGTCTCAGGGAAAGCAGGAAGCGATCGGAATTATGTCCGTATATCTTTTTAGCATGATGCAGTTTACGCAACGCTTCCGATGAAAAAGTATTCATTGGCTCTAAACGCCCGTCGCGCGACAGGACGGGCGTTTTGCCAAATTGTGTAACTTGCTCGGCGCTAAATTCACGCATCTGCATGACAGCGTTAATTTCCTGCGAAATATCGTTTTCTGCATGTAATGCAATAATATATGAAAAACAGCACAAAACGATTATTTTCACAGGGCGACAATAAATCATTTCATTTTATTTATTATCGTATTTCTTTTCCAGCTTGATAATTTTAAGCATATCTTCGCCAACGCCAATATGATAACCGACAGATGAATACAAAATGCCTCCATTTCGCGATAAATATACCGTTAACGGGAAATTATCATGGAAATCAATTTGCAAAGCTCCTGCAACCGACTGTAATAAAGGACGATGGCTGTCTATTCCCCAACGGGTGTTAGCAGGTAAGTTCTTGAATGTAGAAGCATTAAACGACTGTACAACCTTGTCGTCGGGAATAAGGAACAGCACTCCCCCACCCCATTCGTCCAACGATTGCTGAACGGCTGGAAAATCCTGCAAAATATGTTTAGATGGCTCTTTGCCTGGATCTAAAAAGCAGAGTATCAAACCTTTTCCTTTCGACAATTCTTTCAATGTCGCTTTCGACTGGTCATTTAAATTTGCGATAAAATTCATATCCACAATACCCTTGACTAATAATTTACCTTCTACTTCCGGCATTTTGACTTCCAGAACATTTAACGTATTTCCTTTTAACTCAAAGTATTCTGCATTAACAAAAACAGATCCGTCGTTGGCGCGGCTTCCAACCATCAGGCGATAATAACCTTCGTCGAGTTCCAGAGTATAGGGAAATTTTGAAACTGTTATATCGTTTTCAAAATCAAGTGTTTGAAAAGCTCCATCCTTGAAACAGGCTATTGTATAATGGGTATAATAACCTGGCTTAACTATATTGCTTGCCGCATTTTGAATCTTGAGCTTCGCTTTGGGCAAATTGGCGGCGACGGATGATTTGTCCGATTCAAAAACGGCATCTTTCCATACGTCGTTTTCCAGATATTGCGGCTTGCCGGTTGCAGCTTCTATGCGGGCAGGAATACTCCAATAACGACACATTGCAACGAAAGAAATATTACGCGACCGAATATCAGCCATTTGTAATTCGGAAACCCCACGCGGACTAATCCTGCAATTGTAGTAATTGTCTTCATCACTGATCTTTATATTCTTGTCTATGAATTTAATAAAAGATTCTACATTTGGCGTTACGGGAAATAATTCAGTTCGCAACTGTATCAGTTCGTTTTCTATTCGCGGCGAAAGAACATAAGGAACAAACACATCTTGGCTTATTCCTAATGCAATATCCTCTTTATTAAGTAAATAGCTGCTTAAATATTTTGCGGGCGTATCGCGAAGATCTTTTTCTGTCAGCGTTGCCAGATAAGGAAATAAAAGCGGGTTTTCTTTTTCATCAACAATAAACTGGCTTATCTCTTTCCAGTTTCCCTGCGAGCGACTTAGATATTTCCATACCTCGTCTTTATTTAGATTATTTTTTTCAGCCAGCAAAAAAGCCTGTTCCTCATTAATGAATGTGTTCATGTATGCGTTACGGATAGAATCTTCCGAAGCTAAACGGGCAATATTAGCTTTGATTTTTTCAGATGAAAGTTCTTTAACAGGCTGTTCCTTAGGTACATTCATAACGAAATTTTCCCTGTATGCAATTCCCGCCCGACGATCTAATTTAACAGTTGTGAGTTCGTCATTCGGCGTAGATTTCTGATAGCCGTAAATATTTTCCTTGCTTGCCCAAATCATTAAATCACCCTTGCCGGAAATTATGGAAGCAAATCCGTCAGCATCCGTATCTTTTTCTACAATAGAGTATAACTCGGCATAATTATAAACCTGAAAACGTACTTTTGCGCCTTCAACCGGTTTATCGTTTTCGTCTATTATCCGCACTTTAACTGTTCGTGTTTCAGCATAATTTTCCAGTAAATTGATTTTGGAATACAGCGGCGTTTCCACATTTTTTTCTTCACTGCCGTTATAAAGACCAAAAGCAATTGTGTGAACCATCATTGCGCGTTTGGCAGGACCTGTGAACCATGCAACATCAAGTTCAGGTTCCGGCTCGCAAGCGCCCAGATAATGCCATTCCCCGTCTATCCAGACTTCTATCCATGCGTGGTTGTCATCGGTATGCACCCATCGCGGCGTATAGCACTGGCGAGCAGGTATGCCTACCGCCCTGAGCGCAGTAGCAGTAAAAGTCGATTCTTCGCCACAACGTCCCCATGATGTGCAAACCAAAGCCAGAGGACCGGAAGTTCGCGAATCAGTACCGCGATATGTCACTTTTTCATGACACCAGTGATTTACTTCCAAAGCAGCTTCATACATGGAAAGATTTTTGACACGATCTTTCAGTTCTTCAAAAAAGACCATTCGCGCACTATCCAGATATTCGTTATTTATACGATAAACAAGTACATAATGACGAAAAATATCATCGGGTATCGTTTTTCCCCATGAAAAATAATCGCGGGTTTTTAAAGCTATATTTACTTGATTTAAAAAGAATTGTCCATCGTAGTCAGCCAAATCACACAAAGGCATGTAGGCATACAAAAATTCCAAAGCTTCGATTTGTTTTAACGAAAGATTTTCTTTTTTAAAAACAGAAAACAAGGCGTCATGGCGATTAGCAACCTCTGTTTTACGCTTTTCAAACTGTTCGTGCACTTTGTTGCGGTAAGTTTCGTCTTTCAAAAAATGTTCCTCCTTGCACGAAAAAAAGAGCAACATTGCGAGTGTAAACGAAAAAATAAATACTGTTTTTTTCATTAATGTATTAATTTATTTTTATTTGAATTGTTTGATCAGATTTTTGATTTTTTCTTCATCTACATGATAAAAGCCGTATTCTTCGTTTTGATGGCTTAATTGAGTGTTCCTGTATTGCATATTACTTTGATAATAGCTGCGAAACGTTCCATGCAATTCTGTCAATCCTGTTTTTTGTATCAAATCAGGCGCATTTTCAGGAGTAACACCTGAGCCAGGCATAATAATGATGCGCCCGTCTGCTTTTTTAATCAGTTGACTGATAACGTCTGCGCCTTCAATTACTGTGTCATATCCTCCAGAAGTAAGTATTCGCTCGCATCCCAGATCAATAATATCTTCCATAGCCTGAAACAGATCAACGCTACGGTCAAAAGCCCTGTGAAAAGTAACGCCCATTGAATGTGAGTGAGCAAGCTCAACTAATTCACGGCAAGATTCTTTATCGACAGTACCGTCTTTGCGAAGCATACCAATCACTACCCCGTCGCATCCAAGTTTCCCACAACAGTCAATATCGGATTTTATAATATCCAATTCCATCTTATTATACAGGAAATCTCCTCCGCGTGGACGGATAAGAACATAAAGTTTGATTTCCAACAGCGATCGTGCTATTAAGATTTGAGAGTAAGAAGGCGTTACGCCCCCTTCCGGAAGATCAGCACAAAACTCAATCCTGGAAGCTCCTGCCGATTGGGCTATTAAAGCGCTCGAAACGGAATCGGCACAAATTTCTAATAATATTTTATTTTTTTTCATGGCGCAAATGTAGTAATAAATTCTTTTTAATCAAAAAAAAAATTATCGCATCTTATACTTTACGCGGTTTAATTTTGTGCATTGTCATTGCGGATATTACGTTGTACATATTTTGACACAACCGGCTTATTTTTATCAACAGTGTCATAATATGACCTTTTTTTTCATTTAGATCCAATGAAATCAATCTACTTTTGTGCATTACTAATTAATTAAATATGTAAAGCAAGGTTATACGTTTTCATTTTATGGAGTTTGATATTGTGTTATTTTTTGTTAAAGTTTAAATTATCCATTGTATATTAAAAAATTATATCTACTTTTGTGATATTAAAATATTATTATTTACATATTATAATGATATTATTTTGATATTACAATTAACTAAATAAAACAATCCGCAATGACAACGGAAAAAGAAAACAGGCAAAAAAATTTCGTTCTGCGAATCGACATTGACATGATGAGCATCATTGAAAAATGGGCGATTGAAGAATTTCGCAGCGTTAACGGGCAGATATTGTTCTTGCTTGATCAGGCGTTGAAGAAAAGCGGGAGGCTTTCTAAAAAGAAAGAAACAAAAAACAGTATGATGCAAACTTAAAAGAATCTCATTAAAAAACAGAAGTATAATATCTTAATAAAAAACGTGATCATGAAAGAAAAAGTGATTATTAAAAGAACCACTGTTCGTAAAACTCAAAAGTGGAATTCATTAAATGAAGAAGAAAAAACTTCTAATGAAAATGGATTAATGAGTGACGGGGAAAGGAAACTTGCATCTCGTTCGGAGGCAAGTAAACATTATGAAAACTGGTTTGACAAATAATGTTCTCAGGAAGATTTTAGTCGAATATGTTTGATTGATGTAGCTAAATGAAAAAAGCTGGTACAGGAAACTGTAACCAGCTTTTTTAGCGAGAAACGAGACACGTAGCGCCAGTATCTTTGTAGCCGTGTGCGTAAGCGCAATGTCGTCAACATATAAAAATATTTTGCGTCATTTATATGTGAACTAAAAAAACATTCCATAATTTTGAAATATGGAATGTCTAATCTACAACACATATCAATACGCCTACGCAGCCAAACGTTTATAGACGTTCAGTCGCCACTTAGCATTAGGGAACTGCTTCAACAACGACGCAAAACGCACTTCACCTTTCAAGAAGTCTTGGAATTTCGTCCAATCCGGTTCTTTTGAATCCAATCGGCTTCCAAGCGCAGATCGTAACGCCATTTGTCCGAACCTTGATTTTCATAAGATTTGAATGATTGCCATATTGTTTGTGTTAAAATTATTTTACGAAAGTAAAACATTTTTTCCGACAATTGACAAAAAAAATCAGGGGCGACAATCTAATTACCGTCCCCTACTGCTTTTATCTGCTCGAATAGTGTGAACTCGAACATTTACACTTAATTACAAGGGTGCGCGTTGCAACCATAATTTGAACAATGATTACAGGCACGAGGTGCATCCTCGCAGCAACC
>JAIRPX010000066.1 GCA_031256775.1 Dysgonamonadaceae bacterium | reverse complement strand
CGAGATAGACGAAAATACGGAAGAAGCTCCAAATGAATTAATGTTGCAAACGGAGACGCAGGAAGCGATACATTACATGGAAGTAGGCGCGTACACAAGGGAGCAGTTACAAATCTACGACAATACTAAAATAGGCATCATGACTGCCCAAAGTTTTATAGATGATGCGGAAGAAAAAGGAATGGCTAAAGGCCTTGCCAAAGGCGAAGAAATTGGTCTTGCCAAAGGCCTTGAACAAGGCAGAAACGAAGAAAAAATCGAAATAGCTCGTAAATTATTGTCTTTGGGCGTTTCGATTGAAAACATTGCAAAAAGCACCGGATTAACAATCGAACAAATAAGTAAATGAACACAAAAGAAGCGCCTGCCGAATTGCCGGCCTGCGTCGAAACCAGGGAAGCCGTGCATTATACGGAAGGTTGGGAAGAAGGTCGTGCCAAAGACGAAGATGAACGCCTAAAATTCCAGCAGCATATCGCCGAGCTCGAATGGTTATTGAATGGTAAAAAATAATTTAATTGTAAAAAAAATAAAGACAAGACGGCATACATCCCGTCTTTATATTCCGTACTGAAAATCAATATTTATAATGATGCAATTTATCGAAACATACAATCTTACAGGAATTATAATCGGATTCTGTACTTTCCTGATTATAGGTCTTTTTCATCCGATAGTCATAAAATGTGAATATCATTTCGGCGTAAAATGCTGGTGGATATTTCTTTTATTAGCCATTGTCAGCCTAATCGGCGCGTGGACGATTCGACAAATCTTCTTTTCCGCTCTATGCGGCATTATAGCTTTCGCTTCCTTTTGGAGTATCGGAGAACTCTTCGAACAAAGGAAACGTGTAGAAAAAGGTTGGTTCCCTAAAAAAATTAACCATTCTTGATTTTTAAAGATCATGAAACTGAAAGAGGCTGCCGTTTTGAGACATCCTCTTTCCTTAGTTTAATAAATTATTTTTTTATCTTTACCGACTTACCTCTACTCCTAATAAATAATCCCCGCCGTTACTGCCGGATTAATATAGTGTTTGGCGTTATCTGGATTTTGCTTGTAATTAAGGGCACCACTGCTGGCCAACAGACGTATCTCTCCTGCGGCCTTGTTATAATTGAGTACCAGCGCAGGGTAAAAATTATCGCTGCCTGTGAGAACTGTGGCCGGCAGATATAGCTTGATAACATCCATGCAGATCTTATTGACAATCACACCTTCCTGTACATAGTTCGCCATAAAGGTTTCGCCCACCTTGTAAACGATGTTCTGACCGAGTTCATTGTTCAGGTACTCCAGCTGCTGTTCCGGCGACATGGCGGTTGCATCCAAATGATAGAAACTTTGCGAACCCGTCGCGCCGTCAGGTATCGTGGTCGGGTCGCCCAGCGTCGATGTTCCCAGCACCGCATATACCTGCGTCGGCATACCGTTTGTCCCTACGGCTGTTACGACGGCTTTCTCCCATCTTCCCTTACCTAAACTCGTCAGACTTCCATCCAGTAGCATCGCAACCGTAGCTTTCCCTGCCTTCTTGAAGCTGTTACTTTTTATCTCGATAACCTTGATATCCGTGTCATTGGCTGGATTGACAATTTCGAGCAATGTTTTGAGCGGGGCGGCGGTCGGAGGCAGGATAATGGTATGGGTCGTTGTATAGAAGGCCGTACCGTAAGTCAGTTTGGTATCGCTGGTAATGTACGCCTTGGTATCGGTCAGGTCGCTTGCAAGGAAATCAGTACCGTCCTGACCAATGGCTTTAATCACGGCCGAGGTGGTATGCCCGCCGGAAGTCAGGTTAGTACCAACGGTAACTATCGTTATCTTCGCCGAATCGGACGTCGTAGAGATGTACTCGTAGCTTCCCGGCGTCAGGGGGGTCCAGTCCTGCGTGAGGTCTATTGATGCAGCGGCCAACTGTCCTCCCTTTGCACTGAAGGAAGCTTTCGACCAGTCGAGAAAAGTTTGAGTGGGCTCGGTATTGACATCCACATCTTCTGCCCAGTCATCGACCGTGATTAAGTCAAACTTCAAGAGGTTCTGTGATAGCTTTTTGATTTTGATGCGGTAAATCTTGTTGGCTTCGATGGACTGGTCGGCCGTGAGGTTGAGCCGGTACAAGCGCGACGTTTGGCCATAGAACTTGCCTTCAATCACGATTTCAGTACCTTTGGTAACGGCCATCTCGCTGCCCGAGGCGTCTACATTCTGCTTCAACTCGGTAGGCCAGAGGTAGAAAATCGCACGGTTTACCTGTTCCCGAAGGGTATCCTTGTCGAGCGGGCCGCCGTTCTGGAAGTCGTCGTAGATACCGTCTGAACCCGGATTAGAGGGATCTTTTTCGTTCCACTGGTCAACTTTCGAGCTGGGCGTACCGTTAGCGTTCGTGCCGGGAATAATGGTTTTGCCCTCAGCCGGCCATTCGGAAGGAAGGTTTGATGCATCAAACTCGGTGTCATGCAACCAGCCTGTTGTCTGTGCGCGTGAAATGATAATCCGTGTTACCTCGAAATTAGACCAGTCGGCATTGTTGATAATGTCGAAGCGGGCTACCCGCCGTTTGAGGTGTACGCCGTCAACGCTTCCCTGTGCCGATGGGTCAGCTACCTCGACGTATCCGTTACCATTGCCCGCATCCGTATTGGTACTGGTGGACTTGCTGATAGACATCGGCAAGGGAGTGTCGAGCAGTGTTAACTCGCCGGTGGTCGGGTCGGCCTCAAGCGCATCGGCGAATCGCGTTTCAAAAACGGTCGATTTTGTACCGGCACTCATGTTGTCCAAAGCAAACGACTGCACGGGCTTGCCGCTGATACCTACGTTCGCCAGCAAATAAAACCGCGATGAGGTAGTTTCGCCCTCGACGCTAATCGTAGCCACAGTCGTATTACCAGTAGCGCTCAAAGAGTAGTCCGACAGGTCGATACTGTTATCGCTTCCATTCGCTTCAAACTTGAAAGCCTTCTTGAAGACGTATTCCGACCCACTTTGTATAAACCAGAAAATACGCAGGTTGTCGATGGCATACTCGGCGTCGAGACCGGGAATGTTGGTCGCATAGGTTACTGTTTTGTTACCGCCCAACGGTAATATGAACGACAGGGTTCCCTTCTCGCCCGGTACCACCGGCTTGTCGACCGGAAATTCATCATGGCTACAACTCGACAGCCATAGCGCCGACAGAGCCAACACACTAATCAACATACTGTTGATACACACTTTGCTAATTTTTTTCATACTGTTTTGTTAAATAATAAAATTAATTATGTAAATAAAATAATTATATGATGTTTTTTAAATACATCCACGTGTATATTAAATATGAGTCATGAGTTTACCTCACCTCCCTCTCCTCTCCTCTCCTTGTGAAGAAGAAAAAATGAGCTTTCTTTCTCTATGGAGAGACAACGAGAGGAGGTGAATTTTCTATAAAACATGAAAACAAATAGAGGATACGAAAATCTTCCTTTCCTGTATACGCAGAAAATTTCAGGTGTTTTGTTATTTTTTCGTATAAAGAGAATATATGGCTTGGTTGTTCCGATATTTTTTCTTTAACATTTAAACTTTGAATGTTAAACTTATTCAGAAACATTACTAAATATGTCAGGTTAGTGGTCATTTCTTGTTTGCTTTAGTTTGTTGATGTGACAAAAGTAGACACATTTTTTATTCCGACCAAATTTTATGATACAAAAATTCTTAATTTTTTATTTTTGCTCGAAAAATGACAGTATAGACATAGCGCGCAATGTAAAGATTCCATTATATCAAGTAGATAGGAGTATAAAGAGTGAATTGAAGAAAATTTCGGAATGTGTTAGCGTGTTGCATGTTTTTGAAAAGTATTTCGGTAAAAACCACCAATTGCTAAAATTAATAACATAATTTACTTTTCTAAGGGTTTATTCGATTTATTTTATGTATCTTTGCTTTGAATTATCGACGAAGCAGTGCGAAAAGATAGTCAATAACTTTACTTTATTATTACAACAAAATTTCATAAATTTATAATTTATTTTACATTACAGTCACTCTTAAACTCAATTGGAAGATGTCTCTCGTTATAGTTCTGCTTAGCTTAGTGGTTTTAATAATCCTTATATCTTATTTCAAAATAGACACATTCTTATCTTTCCTGATAGTTTCGATAGGAGCCGGACTGGCACTGGGAATCGCTCCGGATCGCTTGCCGCAAACTATGGAAAGTGGTATCGGCAGTATTTTGGGCAGCTTAAGTTTGCTTCTCGTTTTGGGCGCCATGCTGGGAAAAATAATTGCCGAAAGCGGCGCCGCTCGGGAAATAGCGTCTGTCATGGTATCAAAATTTGGAGTCAAACACATTCAGTGGGGAATGGCATTTACCGGCCTTCTGGCAGGTATTCCTCTTTTTTATGGAATCGGATTTGTGTTACTGGTTCCATTACTTTTTTCGGTAATAAATCAATACAAATTGCCTGCGGTATATACCGGCTTGCCTATGCTTGCCGCCTTGTCCGTCACACATGGATTTTTACCGCCGCACCCGTCGCCCACCGCCTTAGTCGCAATGTTTAACGCTAATATTGGAAATACATTGGTTTATGGCCTCTTACTGTCTGTTCCGGCAATAATATCGGCAGGTCCTGTATTTTCTCGATCGTTGAAAAATATGGTTGCATCCCCAATCGCTTTATTCGAAACAAAAGAACCGGATAAAAAGAAAATATATTTGCCCGGTAAATTGAATAGCCTGTTTAGCGCTACTCTATCAATAATTTTATTGCTCGTAGTAGCATTGATTTCATATTTCATTCCTGCCGATGGAGGAAAAGCCGGTTCTTTTCTTAAATTATTCGGTTCACCCGCCGTCGTGATGCTGATAGCCTTGACCTTCGCCACTTATTCTTTAGGTATCCGGCAAGGGAGAAAAATGAAAGAGGTGATGAAGATTTATGTGGACGCCATTAAAGACATTGCTCCTGTTTTATTGATTATCGCCGGATCGGGAATGTTCAAGCAAGTGATGGACGAAAGCGGAATCAGCGGCGAACTAGCAGCAAAGATGCAGCAATTACCGATTCATCCATTAGTGTTAGGATGGTTAACGGCAGCTTTTATACGAATCTGCGTAGGCTCGGCAACGGTTGCCGCTTTGACTACGGCAGGTGTCATGACCCCCCTGGTAATACAGTCAGGGGTAAATCCCAATTTGATGGTTTTGTCGCTGGGCGCCGGAAGTTTATTCCTATCGCATGTAAACGATGCAGGTTTCTGGATGTTTAAAGAATATTTCGGATTAAGCATGAAAGATACTTTCCGTTCGTGGACAGTTATGGAAACCATCGTTTCGTTGACAGGACTGGGAGGTGTATTAGTATTGAATTTTTTTATTTAAAAACTTAATAATAAAATATATGTATAATGCAGATGAACAATTTGAGAAATTAGGATTGGCGTTGCCTCCGGCGCCCAAACCATTGGGTGTTTACAAACCCTGCCTGATAGAAGGAAACTATTTATACTTGTCGGGACACGGCCCCGTACAAGAAAACGGGCAATTGATCATGGGCCGTATAGGACGTGATATCACTCCCGAAGAAGGTAAGCTGGCTGCCCGCCAAGTAGGCCTCACCATGCTGGCTACCATCAGAGCCTGTTTAGGCAGTTTAAATAAAGTAAAAAAAGTTATTAAAGTATTTGGAATGGTTAATTGTACATCCGAATTTGAGCGACATCCTTATATCATCAATGGATGCAGCGAATTGTTTGCCTCCGTATGGGGCGACAAAAACGGAATAGGAACGCGAAGCGCCGTAGGTTTCGGTTCTCTCCCCGATAATATTCCGGTAGAAATCGAAGCTTTGTTTGAAATAGAAGAAAATGTTCACAATAAATAACATTGACGCAATCGACTCGCCGGCATTGATTATCGACTTACAAAAAGTTCGAAACAATATTTTATTAGCCAAAGAAATAGCTGGAGATGTAACCCGCCTTCGGCCTCATGCAAAAACGAATAAAATAACAGAAGTAAACAAAATGATGATCGAAGAAGGAATCTCCAAATTTAAATGCGCTACAATTGCCGAAGCTGAAATGCTGGCGCAAGCCGGTGCAAGCGATGTTTTATTGGCCTATCAACCGGTAGGCCCTAAAATAGACCGTTGGTTAAATTTGGTAAAAACCTATCCGGCGACTCGTTGGGCTTGCTTAGTCGATAATAAAAAAAGCGCAGGTGCGATTGACGTTGCAGCCGATCGGTCGTCTTCCACACTCAACGTTTTTATCGATATAAATATCGGCATGAACCGGACAGGCGTTCATCCATCGGAAGCCGTTGATCTGGCAAAATATATCCTTGCGAAAAACCACCTTCGCCTCGCAGGACTTCACGGATACGACGGTCACATACACGATACCGGGAGACAACAGAGACAGCAGGCGGCCGACGTTTCATTTGCACTGTTCGATAAGGCCAGCCAGGCTATTAATTCTTTGTCGAATAACCGTTTAATCGCTGTATTGGGAGGAACGCCTACATTCCCAGTACATGTACGCCGTCAAAATGTCGAATGCAGTCCCGGAACTTTTGTATTTTGGGACGAGGGATACAGGCGCCTTTTCCCCGATCTTTTATTTCAATGCGCCGCCTGTATAGTCGGCAGGGTAATATCGGTAATAAACAATCACCTGCTGTGCGTCGATATAGGATACAAATCCGTTGCATCAGAAAATCCACTGCCGCGTATTTATTTTCCCGATACACCCGAAATTAAACCGGTTGCCCATAGCGAAGAACATTTGGTTGTGGAAGTTCCCGATAGTCGGTATTATCCGGCAGGAAGTGTATTGTACGGCATTCCCGAACATATTTGCCCTACAGTCGCCTTGTATGAAAAAGTTTTTGTCGTTTCCGGCAATAATATAAAAACCTCTTGGAAAGTAATCGCAAGAGACCGCTGTATAAATATTTAATAATGAATAGAACGATGTCCGAATTATTTATTATCGATGCTCATTTAGATCTGAGCATGAATGCTTTAGAATGGAATCGCAATTTGTGCGAATCTATTTGTGAAATCAACCGTCGTGAAATCAACATGACGGATAAACCCGACCGTGGAAAGGCTACCGTTTCTTTCGAAGAACTGAGAAAAGGAAATATCGGTTTAGTTGTAGCCACGCAAATCGCCCGTTACGTAGCTCCCGGCAATCCGTTGGCCGGATGGCACTCTCCGGAACAGGCATGGGCGCAAACGCAAGGCCAGCTGGCTTGGTATAAGGCGATGGAAGATGCAGGAGAAATGGTGATGATTAAAGATAAAAAATCGCTGGAAGCACATATCGACTTGTGGATGAACAATCATTCGAGTGCGAAAAAACCTATTGGATATGTACTTAGTATTGAAGGCGCCGATTCATTCATTACCATCGATCATTTGGAACGCGCTTATCAATATGGTTTGCGGGCAGCAGGTCCGGCGCATTATGGACCTGGACGCTATGCAAACGGAACCGACTCTTCCGGTCGTTTAAATGCGGCAGGACAATCGCTCCTGCGAAAAATGGACGAACTAAAAATGATACTCGACGTTACCCATTTAAACGACGACGCTTTTTGGCACGCGCTGGAAATTTATCAAGGCTATATATGGGCAAGCCACAACAATTGCCGCGTATTTGTTGATCACAACCGCCAGTTCAGTGATAACATGATTAAAGAATTAATCGCCCGCAACGCCGTGATCGGTCTGGCTTTGGATGCCTGGATGATGGTACGCGGCTGGATACGGGGAGTCTCTACCCCTAAAAGCATGAATTGTAACCTCGAAATCATGGCCAATAACATCGACCATATATGTCAATTAGCCGGAAATGCCCGTCATGCGGCAATCGGTAGCGATTTGGACGGCGCTTTCGGAACCGAACAATGTCCATACGATATTCAAACGATTGCCGATATTCAAAAAGTTTTCCGAATTCTGAAAAACAGAGGTTACAACGATGACGATATAAAAGCTGTGGCGCACGGTAACTGGTTGAATTTTATGCAAAAAGCCCTTCCATGCGAATAAAATAATTTATATACCTGCCTGTTATTCAACAAAATCAACAGATATTCATTATTTATTGAATTTTATTTACAGGCACTTAAATGTTAATTAAAAAAATGCGAAGTATTGAATTTGGAAATTATCCATAAAAAGGTTTTTTTATTAAATTTAAGGTAGTACCTTTGTAGTTCAATTTAATGTATTATCTAAATTAATATTATTACAATATGGATATTTCACATATCGAGCACATTGGGATAGCTGTTAAAAATATCGAAAACAGCCTTCCCTATTATGAAACCGTTTTAGGGTTAAAATGCTACAATATAGAAGAAGTAGCGGATCAAAAAGTGAAAACAGCCTTTTTCAAAGTGGGACAAACAAAAATCGAATTGCTAGAACCCACAAGCGAAGATTCTACGATCGCAAAATTTATCGAAAAAAAAGGAGAAGGAGTTCACCATATTGCTTTTGCCGTTCCGGATGTAGCAAACGCTCTGATGGAAGTCGCATCCAAAGGAGTCACTCTCATCGACAAAACCCCCCGCGGCGGAGCCGAAGGCTTAAGTATCGCTTTTTTGCATCCCAAATCAACAGGAAGTGTATTAACAGAATTATGTCAATAGAGTTATGAATTATGAATTATAAGTTTGTGAATTTGAAACGAACTCAATAACTCATAACTCATAACTCATAATTTTTATAACTTATGAGTAATCAATTAGATAAGGTAAGAGAACTTATCGAGCTGAGAACACAAGCTCGTTTAGGCGGCGGTGAAAAAGCCATAGAAAAACAACACGCTCAGGGTAAATATACAGCCCGCGAACGAATAACGATGCTGGTTGACGAAGGAAGTTTCGAAGAACTGGATATGTTTGTGGAACATCGCTGCACCAATTTCGGTATGGAAAAGAAAAAATATCTGGGCGACGGCGTTGTGACCGGCTATGGTACCATTGAAGGCCGCTTAGTGTATCTTTTTGCGCAAGATTTTACGGTTATCGGAGGATCATTATCCGAAACTATGGCAAAAAAAATCTGCAAAGTAATGGATTTGGCCATGATGATGGGCGCTCCCATTGTAGGATTGAACGATTCGGGCGGTGCCCGTATCCAGGAAGGAATCAATGCATTAGCCGGTTACGCAGAAATATTTCAACGCAATATTCTGGCTTCGGGCGTAGTACCCCAAATATCGGGAATTTTCGGTCCATGCGCCGGCGGCGCCGTTTATTCACCTGCCCTGACCGATTTTACCATTATGGCTAAAGGCATGAGTTACATGTTCCTCACCGGCCCTAAAGTAGTAAAAACCGTTACGGGAGAAGATGTAACCCAAGAGCAATTGGGCGGAGCAGATGTACACGCTACACGGTCGGGAGTTACACATTTTGCCGTTGATAACGGAAATGAAGGAATCACCCTTATCCGTCGACTGTTAAGCTATCTTCCCCAAAATAACCTGGAAGAAGCACCAATCAAAACAACAAACGATCCCATCGACCGTTTGGAAGATTCGCTCAACGAAATCATCCCCGACAGCCCAAATAAACCCTACGATATGTATGAAGTAATCATGGCTATTGTCGACGATAGCGAATTTCTGGAAGTCCATTCATCATACGCAAAAAACATTATTGTCGGATTTGCCCGTTTCAACGGACGTTCGGTAGGCATTGTAGCTAACCAGCCCAAAACGCTGGCCGGAGTACTGGACATTAACGCTTCCCGTAAAGCTGCCCGTTTTGTTCGCTTTTGCGACGCATTCAATATTCCAATAGTCACATTGGTCGATGTTCCGGGATTCCTTCCGGGAACAGGTCAGGAATACGGCGGCGTAATCGTTCATGGAGCCAAACTGCTTTACGCTTACGGAGAGGCAACCGTTCCTAAAGTAACCGTTACTCTTCGCAAATCATATGGAGGAGCACATATCGTAATGAGTTGCAAGCAATTGCGTGGCGATATGAACTACGCATGGCCTACGGCCGAAATCGCCGTAATGGGTGCAGTCGGCGCAGTAGAAGTCCTTTATGCAAAAGAAGCAAAAGATGCGGAAAATCCTGCAAAAATATTGGCGGAAAAAGAAATGGAATATACGAAAACATTTGCCAATCCCTATAATGCAGCTAAATACGGCTATATTGATGATGTTATCGAACCTCGAAACACACGGTTCAGGATAATCCGTGCTTTACAACAATTATCAACGAAAAAGCAAATTAATCCGCCGAAAAAACACGATAATTTACCGTTGTAAATTATAAATTATTTATTTATAAATAATAATAACATGAAATATAAATTTATAATCGTTTTGTCAGGCTTGTTGGCGGTGATAAATTTGCAAGCGCAACGGACAACTTCGCTTAAGATTAACGAAATCCTAGTGATCAATGAAGATAATTTCTTGGACGATTACGGAACGAAAAATCCATGGATTGAAATATATAATAATTCACCCGGAACAGTAAATATCGCCGGCTGCTATTTGACCGACGATATTAAATTTCCGAAAAAATATATGATTCCCAAAGGCGATGTGCTTACCAAAATCAGCCCGCGCCAGCATATATTGTTTTGGGCGGATAGCAAACCGGCCCGCGGTACATTTCATCTGAATTTTACATTGATTCCTGATAAAGCCAATTTTATCGCATTGTTTGATTCGGACGGCTCTACACTGATAGACTCGGTTACAGTACCGGCAGGACAAATCCCGGATGTCAGTTATGGTTTGATAGTAGACGGCTGGACTCAAAAAAATCTGGAACAGGAAATACGGTTGAATCCATCCTATAAAGATGGAAAACAATTGTGGGTCTATTTCAATGAAAAAGAAGGACGGTTCGTTACTCCGAGCTCTAATAATAAAATTTTGGATACCAACGATAAAATAGAGAATTTTAAAGAAAACGACAGTATTGGCGCAGGTATGACGCTAACTGCAATGGGAGTTGTATTCTCTGGACTTATATTGTTGTATCTGCTCTTTAAACTCATAGGGAATACAGCTGTATCCTTGAGCCACAGACGGGCAATGAAAGCGTCGGGTATGACTAAAGAAGAAGTAAAAGGAATCACTCAACAATCGGGAGACGTACTCGCAGCAATCGCTATGGCTATCTACGAAGCTACGGAATTGCACGATGAGGAACATACAATCCTTACCATCAAAAATACAGCGCGTAATTATTCTCCATGGAGTTCAAAAATTTACACGTTAAGAGAAACGCCGAAAAAATAAACAGTAATAAAATTGTAACAAGCAAATAAAATGAAAAGTTTTAAATATACAATTAACGGCAATATTTATAAAGTTGTTATAAACAGAATCGAAGATACCATAGCCGAAGTAGAAGTAAATGGTACTCCTTATAAAGTAGAAATGAATAAACCGACTAAAAAACAAGTCGTTACGATTAATCGTCCGGCACAAACGACAACGCCGCCACCTACACGCCCGCAACAGGTAAGCGTAGGAGCTGCCGCTTTGCGTTCGCCGCTGCCCGGCATTATTTTGGATATTGCCGTGAAAACAGGCGACACGGTTAAGAAAGGCCAGAAGGTGTTGGTTTTGGAAGCCATGAAAATGGAAAACGTTATCAATGCCGACCGCGATGGAGTAGTAAAGGAAGTAAAAGTAAATAAAGGTGATTCGGTGTTGGAAGGCGCCGATTTGGTCATAATCGAATAAAAGTATGAATTTTTTATCATTTTTAGGCGATAATCTTGCCACCTTTTGGACTTATACGGCTTTTGCCAATTTTACGGTGGGACATGTAATCATGCTCCTGGTGGGTTTAGTCTTTATTTATCTGGCTATTGCCAAAGAGTTTGAACCTATGTTGCTTATTCCTATCGGATTCGGTATCCTGATTGGGAATATTCCGTTCAAAGACGCCGGTTTGCAATTGGGAATTTACGAACAAGGATCAGTATTAAATATATTATATCAAGGAGTTACATCCGGATGGTATCCGCCGCTTATTTTTTTGGGAATCGGCGCTATGACCGACTTTTCGGCTTTGATTTCCAATCCTAAACTGATGTTGATTGGAGCGGCTGCTCAATTTGGTATTTTCGGCGCCTACATCATCGCTTTGACAATGGGATTTGAACCCAATCAAGCAGGAGCTATCGGTATTATCGGCGGCGCTGACGGCCCTACGGCTATCTTTCTTTCTTCAAAATTAGCACCTAATTTAATGGGTGCAATCGCCATTTCGGCTTATTCCTATATGGCTTTGGTGCCTGTAATTCAACCGCCTATCATGCGTTTGCTTACAACGAAAAAAGACCGTTTGATTCGTATGAAACCGCCGCGTGTGGTTTCGCAGACAGAAAAAGTGCTGTTTCCGATTTTCGGTTTACTGCTGACGTGTTTCCTTGTGCCGTCAGGTTTACCGTTGCTGGGAATGTTGTTCTTCGGAAACTTGTTGAAAGAATCGGGAGTTACCCGGCGTTTGGCAGAAACCGCAAGGGGACCAATGATTGACATAGTAACCATCTTGCTTGGAGTTACAGTAGGCGCATCCACTCAGGCAACGCAATTTTTGACATTTAATTCAGTAAAAATTTTCGCATTAGGAGCTGGATCATTCATAATTGCAACTGCGACGGGCGTTTTGTTTGTTAAATTCTTTAATTTATTTTTAAAGAAAAACAACAAAATTAATCCATTAATCGGTAATGCCGGTGTTTCGGCTGTTCCCGATTCGGCCCGGATTTCTCAAATTATCGGTTTGGAATACGATCCGTCCAATTACTTGCTTATGCACGCCATGGGGCCGAATGTAGCTGGTGTAATCGGCTCGGCTGTAGCTGCTGGAGTGCTGCTGGGATTTTTGGGATAATCTGTTTTTTATGTTAATATGTATACAGGATGTCGAAATTATTTCGACATCCTGTATGTTTTTTGTATCAAACCTAAGCCGATACACGAAGGTACCGGCATTAATTTTTATTAGTTGTCCTAACAAACCGGAAAAATTTAATCATTGTCAAAAAAAACATATTAAAATCTTGTTTTTTCAATTATTTGCCTTACCTTTGCCCCAACATTTGAGTTTTCTAGGATAGTTTTATTCCTTTTTTCGAGTTTTATTATTCGGTTTAGTTCTAAAGATATTCTCTATAATCCTCATGTGATTTTTTTATTATTTTTTTTATTTACATTTTTTTATGAACATTTTTATAGCAGGCTTAAGTTTTAATGTAAACGACGCCGATTTAGTAAATTTATTTGAAGAGTACGGAACTATTACATCCGCAAAAGTTATTACCGACCGCCAAACCGGTAAATCCAAAGGCTATGGGTTTGTTGAAATGGATGATAAGGCTGCAGGAGGAAAAGCTATTGCCGAATTAAATGGCGCCGAATATGATGGAAGAACTATCTCCGTTTCGGAAGCACGCCCGAGAGAAGCAAAACCGCAACGTCGTGATTTTCATGGTGGTGGTAATCGAGGAGGCAGCTACGGAGGAGGCAGCTATAATCGTAACAGATATTAAATAAATTAAACAAAGAGCCCGCTATTTCGATTTTAAGCATCAGAAAATAGCGGGTTTTTTATATCAGATCCGCAAGAATTTTTATCGTTTATTTCTGGGATGATGCTCCAATATTTCACTCCTTAAAAAATTGCGATCGAGATGCGTATAAATTTCGGTAGTAGTGATTTTTTCATGTCCCAGCATAGCTTGTATTACTCTTAAATTAGCTCCGCCTTCCAGTAAATGCGTAGCAAAAGAATGGCGGAAAGTATGCGGGCTCACATTTTTCTTTATACCTGACCATGCTACATATTCTTTTACCAAATGAAAAATCATAATTCGTGAAAGTGCTGTCCCTCTTCTACTTAAAAACAAAACATTTTCGTATCCTTTTTTTACGGCGATAAGATGCCTGTCCATAAGATAGAGCTTAATTTCCTTTATAGCGGTTTGGGAAATAGGAACCAGACGCTCTTTTTTCCCTTTTCCGTTTACTTTTATAAAACCCTCATCCAGATATAAGTTGGAAAACCGAAGATCGATTAATTCGGAAACGCGCAACCCGCAGCTATATAAAGTCTCTATTAACGCTCTGTTTCGCTGTCCTTCCGCTTGTGATAAATCAATTACGGAAATAATTTTGTCTATTTCGTCTAATGTCAGAAAATCGGGCAATTTGAGACCAAGTTTAGGAAATTCAAGCCATTCGGTCGGATCATTTTCGATTTTTTTTTCCAACATCAAATAGTGGTAAAAAGAACGAATACCGGAAATAATCCGCGCTTGCGAACGGGGATTAATTCCCATTTCGCGCCAAACAACAGTCATTTTTTGCAAATCATCCAGCACAACTTCTTGTGGATGCTTGTTTATGTCGTATAGATAACTCAATAACTTATTCACATCGTCCATATAGGCTTCTATCGAATGACGGGAAAGCGATTTTTCCAACAACAAATAAGTACGATAATTATAAACTAAAGATGAAATATCTCCATTTTCCATTTTCTTACATTGCAAATGCTTACATGTCATCAAAGGTATGAATAAATAATGAATTCTACGACAAAATTTATCACTGATATTTTTTTGCATATTAAAAAGATGTCATAATATGCCGAAGTTTCCCTGATAGCGAATATAGCGGGTACTGGTTAAAAAAAATAATTATTTCTCAACATTATGAAGATAAAAATACATATATTTTAACGCAAAAACACCGGGCAGGACAGAATGAGAGAAATAATTATTTGATTATCAGCTTGTAAGTGCATACTTTTTGTCCATGATCCTGATGTCGGTATATATGGGTTTTAATCATCGTTTTTTCGTGATTTATTACTGAGTAAATCAGACGATTAATAATACGAAAAAATAAGTTTTGCCCAATGAGAGAACGGCGTGGTGCAAATCTTTCAATTTGCCCCATGTAAGTGAATGCGAATATGTCTTTTTGATTATTTAAGACTATTTTTGAACCGTATAACCGTAAATATTCTCCCCCTTGTGATTGATAAAAAAGAATTTGAACATTTGCTTATCTACCGAGCAGATCGTGAAACCGGGATCGGAACTGCAAAACAACGTTCCTTCAATCGCTTT
>JAIRPX010000008.1 GCA_031256775.1 Dysgonamonadaceae bacterium | reverse complement strand
CTCCAAAGTAAAAAAAATAATAAATTAGCGGTGATGTTATATCGGGCGTCCCTACAAGGCGCCAAACCAGACATATTTTCGCGAGGGGTTGTGGAGACGCCCAAATTGGGCATCTCCACACCTAACAGGTTTGTATTGCAATCCTCTTTGAAATTCCTCGCTCTCATCATATAAATAGTTTTTTAAACTAAAAACTGATAACTAATAACTACACTCTAATATCTAAACTCTAATAACTACACTCTAAACTCACTCTCCGCTTTCCTCGTCCCGTTGATTAACCAGCGAGCCGACGAAAGTTCTTTTCACGGGAACACCCGAACTCGCATCGAAATATGAATATTCCATATTCAGTTGAGTTGTCACTGTGTTTTTCTTGCTTCCCTGCTTGGGCATTTTCGCGACTATATAATTATTTTCCTGTCCGGCAGGGAACGAGAGTTGCAGATCCGCGTTATCGGCGCGATAAGTCATAGTCGAATCGCTTTGCAGGCTCACTTCAACAAAATATTTATCGTAGTCAGCCGAAAGTTCCGTTTTATTACCGGCATAGAAATAACATGTGTTGTAGTCGATGGCAAAAAGCGTTTTTTTCGCTCCGGTCATTGCCAGTGCGCTTGCGGAACCTTTTTCTCCGTCAAACAGGGAGCTGTTGATCAGGGAATAGTTTCCCGAAAAGCTATTCGACAGCATGATGTATAGCAAGACGCCGCTGTGATCTTCATCAATTACATACTCCGAAGGATCTTTCAGGGAAATAGGAAGCACATAACGTTCAAACTTGTTTATTCTGCCGAAATTGATTTTTACGGGGAGCAGGGCGTATTCTTTCCCGCTTTCAATAGCAATTTCGCTGTTCAGAATCTCGTAGCAGTCATTCGGCAGTAGCTTGTAGTAAGCCGAAGTCAAATTTCTGTATTTGTCGAAATTATAGTTGGCGAGCTTCAGCGAATCAATAAACCAGCTCACGCGCACATTAGCCGAATTTGACGAGGTGCCGCTTACCGACACAGAAAGGTTTACAACAGTATCGCCCGATTCTGTGAGGCTGAGCGGGAAGTCGGTAAAGCCGTTTTTGGTGAAAATCACTTTTTTTGTAAAAAGCTCGTCAGGCAGGCGGTCGCAGGCAACAGCCAGCAACGCCACCATCAACACCCAGTATATGTTTCTTTTATTCATATTCATTTTTGTTCTTTTTTTTGTTATGTCATTTAAAAATATATCCATCATATTCCTGTTTATCTCCAGCCCGGATTTTGCACTAACTTGGCATTACGTTTCATTTCGGTGGTGGAAATAGGCCACAAATACATTTTGGGTTTCAAAAACACCTTAGGCATATCAGAAGGCACAATTTCCATAAAATTAGCTCTTTTTGAGGCTTCCATATCCACGTTCAGACCGCTGATGGGAATCGCTTCTTCTATTTCGGCGTCTTTCCAGCGGCGCAGGTCGAAATAGCGTATTGCTTCCGCAAAAAATTCTATTTGCCTTTCGCGTTTCAAAACCGTCCGGAACTGATCCCTGTCGTTATAAACAGACTGTGAAGCATCGGGCAAACCTGCGCGGAAACGTATACGGCTGAAAGCACTGCGCATTTCGTTCACATCGCGCGAAACCGACACTTTCCGGCTGTTGTAAGTATCAAATTCGTAGGTTTGTCCGTCCGGAAGTTCGTTGAGAGCTTCTGCATACCATAATAGAACGTCCGCATAGCGCAGCAATGGTGATATTTTGGGTTTCAGGCTTGTATTCTGCGGATCCCATGTATCGTCGGGATGATAGTATTTCCGCATTGCTGTTCCCGTGCGAAGGAAGAGTCGCGTATCGGAAAGCGTTTTCCCGTTTGCTTCGCCCTTGTAATAATAAATTTTAGCGTTCTTATATCCGGTGGATACACTGCTTAAACATTCCCATATCGATCCCGAATATGCTATTGAAGCATAGAATCGCGGTTCGCGGTAGGCATACATCATTGAAACATTGATGCTCAAAAAAGGCGGATATGGAGGTCGCAACGTAAATGTTTTCGGATTATACACGTCGGTTGCTTCGTTGATTGTTCGCCCGTCGTTCATATAATATGCGTCTACCTGCTTTTGCGTAACGGCTATCGTATTCCATCCCTGCAACGAAAGCGGATGCGTATGCCTCATGATGTCTTTTATTTCATCGTTGTAGTAACCCCAGATTATTTCCGGAATAGTGGAAGCATATATTTCCCCGTTGAACAGGCTGGCGTATGATTTGTAGTGATCGATTCCTCCGGCTCCATTTGGATAGGGTTCGCTCGGCACATTGTCGGGAGGAATAACCGTAGTAGAATCGGCAGCTATTGTCAGCAGTTCGTAGTTTCCCAGATTAATCACTTCTTTTGCGGCAGCAGCGGCTCTTGCCCATTTTTTCACGTCGTAATCGGGATTTATTAAAGGCGTGTTGTCTTTGTTTTTCAACTCAAACATTTCTTCGTTCCCGTTAAAGAGCGGACTGGCGGCGTAGAGCAGTATTTTTGCCCGCAAAGCGAGCGCAGCGCCTGTTGTAGGCTTTCCAAACCATGAAGCGGTGCGGGTTTGAGGCAACACGCGGGCTGCAATCAGCAGTTCATTATCTAAATAATTGACGCAATCGTCGTATGAAGAACGGGCTATAGACAATTCATCATAGCTCAAACTCAAATCCATACCTTCTTCGGGCATTATGCATATTGGTCCATACTGTTTCATCAGCAGCCAGTAGAAATAAGCGCGAAGGAAACGCGCCTGACCTCTGGCGTCTTCTTTTTCAGCCATTGTCATTTCCGAACATTTGTCCACATTGTAGATAAAAATGGAAGCTTTGCGTATTCCTTCATAGAGAACCCCCCAGCGGTCTTCGCTCAACTGATAGTCGGGCGAATATTCGCAGTTCTGATATTCCCTGCAATAAGTGTGTCCGGGCAGCAGGTCGTCGCCATAGATCAAGTCGTCGGAAGCATAATTAAATGCGCAATTCCTTTTATTGGCAATTTCCATGTTTTTGCCATACATGGTTGAATAGACATTGTTTAGCCAGTCGTCGGTATATCTTCTGCGGGTGAAAACCGAATCCAGGTTCAGCATGTCGTTTACGTATTTATCAATAGACAAATAATCGCCGCAGGAAATAAGACATCCGAACATAAATATTGAAAATATTATAAATAAATTTTTCATCGTTTTGTATATTTATTAATTGTTAATCCTGTTAAAATGATACTGTAAGTCCAAATGTTACCGTTTTAGAGATGGGATATTTAGCTCCATTGTCGCTTGCCAGTTCCGGATCCCAGTAGTCGAATGGGCTGAAGATCAGCAGATTGGTTCCGATACAGTAGATACGGACTGAATCCATCATCCAGTTGCGCGATATTCTTTTAGGCAGTGTATAACCTATTTCGAGGTTTTTCAGGCGCAGGTAGCGGCTGTTTCTCAGCCAGTATGTTGACCTGTAGAAATTATTGTTATTGCTGCCATAACTCAGTCGCGGGAATATTGCGTTTGGATTTTCGGTATTGGGCGTTCCCGATATTTCCCTTGAAATCCACCGGTCTTCAGGATCGGAAACAGCTTTCAGTATGTTTCCAAACTCGCCTCCGGCAAAAGGATGCGCCCCTACCCCACTGAGGAAAAAGTCGCAGTTGCCCGATCCCTGAAACAGGACGTTCAAGTCGAATCCTTTCCATTGCAGGCTTGTACCAAAGCCGTAGACAATTCCAGGAATAGTTGAATAGCCGATTGGAACTATGTCTGCCTCGTTAATCACGCCGTCACCGTTCACATCCTTGTATTTAATATCGCCAGGCAATACGTCGCCTTCAAACTGTTTCGGGCTTTCGGCAATTTCCTTTTCGTCTTTGAACAGCCCCAGCGCAACCAGTCCGCGCGTTTGTCCCCAGCGATAACCCTTAGTCATCTGGTAATCAAGAGCATTTGCTTCTTCGTCGTAGTCAATCACTTTGGAATATGAATAGGTGAAATTTCCGCGAAGCGTCATGTTCACTTCCCCTATTTTCTGTTGGAATGCAACTGTTCCATCGGCGCCTTTGCTTTCCATACGTCCTACGTTAGCCCATGGATATATATTTTCAATACCAACAGTATATGGTATATACCTGCGAGCCATAAATATTCTGTCGCGCGTATCCTTAAACACGTCGGCAATCAGGCTGAATTTATTGTTGAACAGATTCAAATCAATTCCCGCGTCGTGTTTAGCAGAAACTTCCCACGTGAGATTCTGCGCGCCGATAAAGCTGATAGACGTTCCGCCAGTCCTGGTCTGTCCTATATCGCCAAAAGTGAATCCTCCGGCAGCAGTATTAATCTGCGTAAGGTAAGCAAAACGGATATCCCATTCTCCATCTTTCATGGCGTCGTTTCCTGTCAGACCGTAGGAATAGCGCACTTTCAGCTGGTCGAGCCATGTGAGCGATTTCAGGAGAGGTTCATTGGAAATCATCCAGCCTGCTGATATTGCGGGGAAAGCTCCAAATTGGTTTCCCTTTTCAAAATTTTCAGATCCAGTGTATCCAAAGTTACCTTCCAGGAAATAGCGGTCGGCATAGTTGTATGTAAGACGTGCAGCATAAGCCAGATAGCGATGCGGGATTGCGTTTTTTATCCATTCAGCATCATTCCTCGATTTTATTTTTGTTGTGGTGTATTCTTCCATTGTAGATCGCAGCAATGCGCTCACCCTGTGCGTTTCGCCAAACAAGCGGTCGTAGTTTATCTGAGCTTCCCCGAAATATCGCCTGTCTCCATGCGTACTCATGCTTTGGTTGAGAGGACTGCCGGTAAGTACGCGGGTAAGCACGAGCGGAGCATCGGGTTTGCGGTAGTCGCGCTGTTTTGAAGCCCTGTACAGATCAGGCATTTTCAAGCGATTGATGTCGTGATAGTTGTATGCGTCGAAAGAGAAGCGTACCATTGCGTTCAAACCCTTTGTGAGGAAATCCAGTTTTTGAGTCAGTCCTACATTTGATTCTATTTTGTTTTCCCACAGAGACTTGTAGCCGGTTTCCGTCAGCAGGATTTGCGGACTGATATAAATGCCGCTTGAGCCGTAGGTAGGATAAAGCCCGTTGGAATAAACAATAGGCACTGTCAGCGGGGTCAAACCTGCCAACGATCCCCAGATGTCGTCGGAAACTGCGCCTGGTTTGTTCTGGTTGACCAACCAGCCGCCTATACCCAGTTCCACTTTCGTGGTTTTCGTTACGTCAACATCCACATTTGAACGGAAATTATACCGTTCATAGTTTGCGTTTGTATTGTAGGCATTCAGGCTGTTCACCTTATACAGACCTTCCTCGTTGTAATAAGAGCCTGAAATATAATATCTTGCCACAGGGCTTCCTCCGCTGATATTGACTGAAGCGCGATAGTTGTGTGTTATATCGTTCAGCAGATGGTCATACCAGTTCACGTTTGGATAAAGGTCGGGGTCAAGTCCTGACTTGATGATTTCCAGTTCGGATTCGTCATACATGGGCTTTTGATAACGTGAAATGCGAGCTTCATTAGCCAGCGTTGCGTAGGTCATTGCATCCACATACTGCGGCATCATGGCAGGTGTTGACATGCCATATTCGCCCTTGAAATTGATTTTAACCTTTCCTTCTTCACCGCGTTTTGTCTGTATGATAACAACGCCGTTAGCGCCGCGCTGTCCGTAGATAGCCGTTGCGGAAGCATCTTTCAATACGGAAAACGATTCAATATCTTCCACGTTGACTTCGTTCAGGTTACGTTCCACGCCATCGACCAGCACTAAGGCTGAAGCGTTGGCTCCAAATGTGCTGATACCGCGAACCCAAAATTCGGAGAAGTTTTGCCCAGGTTCGCCGCTTCGCTGCATTGCGATGATACCTGCCACATTTCCGGCAAGCGCATTGGTGATGCTGGCGGTAGGCACTTTCAACTGTTTGACGTCAACGGTGGTGATTGCTCCCGTTACGCTTACCTTGCGCTGCGTACCGGCGCCTACCACAACCACTTCGTCAAGGGAATTTTCCGCAGGATTTAGCTGAACATTTATTTCAGTTTTACCTGCGAGCTGGACTTCCTGTTTCTCATAACCAAGAAATGTAAAAACCAGTGTTTCGTAAATTCCTGTTTTCAAGGTGAAATGTCCGTCGATGTCCGTACTGGTGCCAATTCCGGGCTGATTTTTAACAACTACGCTTACCCCAATCAAGGGTTCGTTATGTTCGTCAACGACTGTACCTTTAATGGTAGCCGTATTTTGTGCAAATAATAGTTGGCAGTTGCATAGCGCCGCCAGCAGAAACGATAATAAATATTTGTTTTTCATCTGATTCCTTATTATATACATATAAAAATTATTCAATTATAATCCGGCGTATCCGGTGGTTATCGTAATCGGCAACATAGAATGCGCCTTCGTTCACATTATAATACAAACCTTCGGGACTGTTGAACAGGGCTTCTGTTGGTTCTCCGTCGAGGTAGCCTTTTACTCCTGGAACGCCTGCAAAAGTCGTCACTACGCCTTCCGGCGATATTTGACGGATACAGTGATTGCTCTTGTCGGCTACGAAAAGATAGCCGTGTTCGTCTATTGCAGGCTGGCATGGATAATTGAAGCGTGCAGCTTCACCTACACCATTTGCAAAACCAGCATTATTTCCGGTAACGCTGCCCGGACCTGCAAAAGGAACCGCATCGCGAAAACTTTTTGTCTGGAAATCGTAGGTAAGCCTGAAAATTGTGTGCTTGTTCCTGCATACCAGATACATGTACTTTCCGTCGGGAGTGAAAATTCCGTGCATTTCCGTGCTCTGGTCGAAATTGGTTGATACTACCACGCCTTCATTTGGTTTTGTCTTGTCATAGCGAAGCACAACAGCGGTTGAGTATTTGTTGTAGAAAATTTCGCCGTCAACAGGATTGATTGCGCAGAAATTGCATGTCATTCCGTAAGCCAGAGGTTTGATGTTCATAAAGCCATTGTTTCGCGTCACGGTAAATATGGCGATTCCATTGCTGTCCCACGTGTCGTGCGAAATATACATCGTATCCTGAGTAGCTGTGAAACAGGCAGTCCTCACCCTGCCTAAAGCGCCTCCCACGCGGAAAGGAGTTGTCACCCTGTCTTCCGACTGATTAATAATGCGAAGCCCTCCCGTTTCTTCAAGTAGAAACATAACGCCATCGGTGTCCATCGTTATCCATTCCGGTCGCCTGTACCATGCGTTGTCCAAAGTTCCGTCAACGACGTCGCCATTGCCGTCAACATTTGTCTGTCCACTGATTGTGGAAACATTCTGCTTGAAAATGTAGATAAAATCCTTTTCAAAGGCGCGCGTCTGAACATTAAGCGTGTCGCCGACAAATACTTCTATTTTGCCCGTGTCGGCTCGCGAGGGAACAATAGCATAAATTCGCGTAGGAATAACATTTACAACAGGAGCGTTTTTCCCGTTCACCTTTACTTTCACCAAATTTTTATCATTGCCAAAATTATCTCCGGCAATGATCAATTTGGTTCCAACGCCTCCTGTCTCCGGCAAAAATCGTTCTAAAACAATTGGCTTTGACGGATCATAAGGCTGCCCTTTATTTTCTTCTGCATCTTCTTTACATCCGATAAAGAAGATGAAAGAAATAAAACCATAGAATAAAATTTTTCTTTTCATCATTTTTTAATTATTTAAGTATTTATGTGTAATATAAATTTCAGGGATAATATATGTTTTTCCTGCCTGTGTCATTGCGGTCGCAGTAGAACCACGACCAGAAATGACAAAAACGGGACGAAATTGTCTCAGATTTTCCATTTGCCGAGAGACGGAAAATACGTTTTTTGAGTAAGGTAGAGTTGTTTTTACAAAATATTTTTTGTAACTTACGCGCGAGGCTGTGTGTGTGTGTGTGTGTGTGTGTGTGTGTGTGTGTGTGTGTGTGTGTGTGTGTGTGTGTGTGTGTGTGTGTGTGTGTGTGTGTTATATAAAATATTCTAATCAAGCAAGAGAATAACAATAAAATAAA
>JAIRPX010000325.1 GCA_031256775.1 Dysgonamonadaceae bacterium | reverse complement strand
GTCGTCCACGCGATATTGCGCCATTGGACCAAAACCTGTGTTAATGCCGTAGATAATCTTGTCGGAAGAAAAATTTTTTAAGAACACAAAACTGTTTGTTATCCTCTTTTTAGCATCTTACAAAAGCGTTATTTGTTCGTTGTGAAATATTATTTTATCTAATAATTTTGATGAAATTTCACTCATAGCTTGCCAATAAAGTTATTTTTATATTAATTTTCAAAATACAATATTTAACCATGAAACAAAAGCAATTATGACAAATGTTTGACTGGCGAATTGTTTGTGGTATAAATAAGATTTTTTCAGTATCTTTGTGCCATTTAGAATGAGGGCGGGCGGGTTCTTTAAACTGGGGATGTGTGTGTGTGTGTGTGTGTGTGTGTGTGTGTGTGTGTGTTAATAAAATTAATGATAATACAAAATATTTTCATTACTTTATTTGCAAATAGCGAAAAAAAATTATCTGTTCTTTGAAATATAACAAAGAAAGTTGGCGCTATTATTTGTTTATAGTTGTAGTTATACATTTTTTATATTTAAACTAAAATGCAAAGGTATATGAAATTTTCGATTTACACAAACGGATAAAATTTTTTTCTACTCTGCACAACATGGTTTTATGCAACGTCATTGCGAAGGCGAAGCCTGAAGCAATCCAGCAATATATTTATTTACAACTGGATTGCTTCGCTAACGCTCGCAATGACGTTGCACAAAATTAAACCGCGTAAAGTATAGCTTCAAATAAAATAGTTATGGGTGACATTAGTTTTCCATACTGTTAGTTTATTTTTTCTAAATTGTTTATTAATTTACTATTATGCCTAATAACAGAATTTATTTGTCTTACTTTTTCCACAGGGTTCTCTGCCTGAAGTATTGTCGATGACAACGCAATTCCTTTTACGCCAACACTTAATATATCCGGAATATCATCTGCCGTTATTCCTCCAATAGCAAAGACAGGCAGGTTAATATCTTGATTATTGCATTGTTGTATTATTTCCCTGTACTTTTCCAAACCAAGTATGGTGCTTATGTTTTTTTTTGTAGCCGTGAAACGAAACGGTCCCAATCCAATGTAGTCAACACCTTCACTGTTAAGATGTTTTATATCGTCGAAAGTGTTTGCTGTTCCGCCGATGATATAGTTTTCGCCCAATATCTTGCGCGCTTCATGAGGAGACATGTCTAATTTACCTAAATGTACGCCTGTTGCGTGTATATTTTTACAAATTTCAACATGGTCGTCAATATAAAGGTCAGCGCCCCAAGATGAACATAATTCCTTAGCTTTGATAGCTGTTCGTTCTATTTCGTGAGGCTGCGCGTCTTTCATTCGCAACTGAATTTGTGTACAACCGCCTTCAAGAGCAATCTGTACTGATTGCAAATATGAGTATCGTTCAGTTCTGTGCGTTATGAATAATAAGCCACCCAAATTCCGGCAGAATGATTTTCTATACACCGATTTTAGTTCATCGAATCTTTTTAAAAGCGCTTTTTCATCATTGTCATTCGGATAATCGCCCCATAAAGCGCCTAATACAGCAACTCCGCCAAATCCATAGCGAGCTGCAAGCGGAATTGTTTCCATATTGATACCGCCCAGAGCAATCACTTTTTTGTTGACTGTTCCATTTTGAAATTCCGTTTCAAGAATTTCTTTTGTAAATGCACAATTATAACCCTTTTTGGATATGCTGTCGAATATCGGGCTGAGAAACGCATAATCAAATGTTCCGGCAGCTTTCAGTTCATCGAATGAATGGCACGAGCAACTTACGGAATTTATATTTGCCTCAGGCTTAACGGGATTCCTTTTATTCAAATGAATGCCTTTCAAGCGAAACGAATTGATTAAAGAAAAATGATCATGCAAAACAATTCTGTTATGAAATTTTTCATCAATCCGTAGTAGAAGATCGGCAACAGATTCTATTGAAGCTGCTGGCTTACGCAAATGCAAGGTATCCATCCCCCTGCTAAACAAGCTGTTAATAATACAGGCTTCATTTTTGAAAAAATCTTCACGGGTAATAACTATAAAGTTCATTTGCTATCCTCCTGATACAGCTTGAATTAACATCAATTTCACATTATCGGACAAAATTGTTTCAGCCCACTGATTTTTGGGAATCACTTCATAATCAATAGCAACTGCAATTCCTTGCAATTTCACTCCGATGTTTTCAATAAAAGCGGCAAGCGATATTCCATCTTCCACTTCATAATTTTTATCATTTAATATTATAGTCATATTTTCAGTATTTTGCGATTAAAACTTGCGGATTATAAAAATGGTTTAGCGGTCCGTACCCTTTTCCTGTTGTCACGTCTTTTCCATGCTGAATAGCAGATGCGATATATTTTTTTGCCGAACTTATCGCTGTTTCAAGATCTTGTCCCAACGCCATATTTGCAGCAATGGCAGACGAAAAGCTGCATCCTGTTCCATGCAGGTTATTTGTTTGACAACGAGGCGAATGGAATGATACTGGTTCTTTGTTGGGCTGGAAAAGAATATCCGTCGAAGAATCAGATAAAAGGTGTCCTCCCTTAATCAGCACAGCCTGACAACCCTGTTTAAGCAGTATTTCTGCCGCATTTCGGAAATCTTTTTCCGACAGTATTTTAATACCTGAAAGCGTTTCCGCTTCTGGAATATTTGGGGTTATAAGTGTTGCACGCTTATACAGTTCCTGCCTGAAAGAGTGAGCGATAGCATCAGAAGCCAGGCGAGCGCCGGAGGTGGCAATCATCACAGGGTCAACAATTACCGTTTTCAGTTGATAACTGTCGATAGTAGCGGCTACTGTTTCAACAACTTCGGGCGAAGGAAGCAGTCCTGTTTTAACAGCGTCAATAACAATGTCGTCTAAAACAGTTTCTAATTGTTGACGAATAATTTCAGTTGATAAAATTTCCACAGCTCTCACTTCTAATGTATTTTGAGCTGTAACAGAAGTGATTACCGATGTTGCAAAAACGCCTGAAGCCGAAAATGTTTTAATATCGGCTTGTATGCCTGCGCATCCTCCACTATCTGAGCCGGCAATGGTTAACGCAGTTGGATAGCGTTTTGACATGTTAAATTTCAGTAGTCTTTCCCCGTTTTTCTGTTCTTCAATCTTTATGAAAACAGTATTTTCCGGCAGCAGTTCTTCTATCTTTTCAGACCATTCGATGAAGCATAAAGAGCCGCTTTCAAAGTAGTCTTCAACTCCAATCTGAACAGCTTCCTGTATATTTTTTATGCGGTAAAAATCGAAATGGTAAATTAATCCTGCCGATTTGGAAGTGTATTCATTAACGATGGCAAAAGTGGGACTGTTGATGATTTCTTCTACGCCTAATTCTTCGCAAACGGCTCTGATAAAAGTAGTTTTACCGGCGCCCATTTCTCCGTTGAAAGCAAAAACAGTATTATTGTTCATTTGCCGGACAAACAGATTTGCCGCTTCACGAATCGTTTCCAAGTTTTTAATTAATATAGATGACATTTTTAAAATAATTTATCGTCTCAGAAAGTGAAGGTCAAAAGTAATATTTTTTTTTCTGACCTTCAACAATTGAGACAACAAACATCACATTTAAACAACAAACATCACAATTTAATTAAAAACAAGAATGCATTTTCATGCAATTTTTCAGATAATAAATCAGTTTATTCATACATTCTATAAACAAGCGTACAACGCTTTTCATTTTTTTTCTATAAATAAATACATTTTTTTGACAACTAATTTGTAATTTTGCACATTTATATAACAACAAAACAAATAAAAGGTTTAAATCAAATGCAATTAACAGCAAAATTAGTTCAAGTTCTTCCTGTGGAAACAGGAATGGGAAGAAACGGCGAGTGGAAGAAACAGAGTATTATACTGGAAACAGACGGTCAGTATCCCCGAAAAGTCTGCATGACTGCATGGGGCGACAAAATTAGTCCTGCGCAACTGCAAACAGGCAACATGCTAACGATTGATTTTGATATTGAAAGTCGCGAGTTTAATGGGCGCTGGTACACCGACCTTAAAGTTTGGAAAGTGGAATCGGCAGCAAGTGAACAGTATGCTGCGCCTGTACCGCCAATGCCTCAAATGCCGCCTGCGCCTCCTGTTTATCATCAACCGGAAGCGCCCGTAAATTATCATTATTCCGAGTCTGATATGCCGGCAGCGGGAAATATTGATGATTTGCCTTTTTAAAATGTTTAAGTTTTCCAAGTCTCAAAGACTTGGAAAACTTTTAAATCCCCCTCAGATGCTTTTTCCACGCGGTCTCAATTTGTTTGAAAAATTTAGACAATGTAGTTGCTAATTATATTTTTATTTGACCCGATGTTCAGCGATTCTTAATGGGGGAAAGATGATTTCATTCAATATTTTCAAATCGTTTTTTATCTTTAGTTCCCTGTTGTAATTTTTCAATAAGTTCCGCGCGATTCAAGTTCTTATGCGTTATACCCCAAAATGTCTCATTTTCTGCGTTTAGTGTTGTTGCCCGACGTTTTATTTCATCAATATATTCTTCGGAATAAAGTTTTAAAAGCGGCTTTTCCCGATTTTCTTTGTACAATGGTTGCAGAAAAATGTAGCCGTCAAAATTATCGGAAAAAGCGCCAATATTTGCTTTAAAACACAATTCGCTTGCATCAAACGGCTCATTACCGAAAGGACTGTCGTACAAATCAAAAGCGACCGGACGGTTGTCGTTTGCTGCAAAAGCATAATCAAAAAGCCCGTTTCTTATTTTTCCAAAAACATGACCGTTGTTGGCAATCGACGCTACCGGCGCAATAATTGAAAAAACTTTTTCTTTGCCGAATTTTTCCGACAG
>JAIRPX010000033.1 GCA_031256775.1 Dysgonamonadaceae bacterium | reverse complement strand
TTTTCCAGTTTGGTGATTTTCAAGTCCTCGAAAAGCTCTTTTTTACCCTGAAAATAATATTTCAGCGTGGAGATAAACAGCGACTTCCCAAAACGGCGCGGACGTGAAAGGAAAATTTGTTTGCCCGTTGTAACTAACGGGTATATAAACCCTGTTTTATCAACATATAAAAAATCATTTTCACGCAGATATTTGAAATCCTGCTGACTGATAGGATATTTTCTGATAAGTGTTGCCATAACTATTTATGAATGATGAAACCAAAACTACTTGTCTCCCATTATCAATTCCAGCGTCCCGCCTTTCGCTATATCTTTATAATCGATAAAGTATTTATCGTAAGGTTTTCCGTTCAATCGTATTTTCCGGATATAAATATTGTTTTTGCTGTTGTTTTTCACAATTATCCGGAAAATTTTTCCGTTACCAACTCTGATAACCGCCTCGTCAACCAGCGGACTGCCGAAAATATACTTTCCTCCTGCCGGTTCTACCTGATAAAAACCCAAACTTGAAAGAATATACCATGCCGACATTTGTCCGACGTCTTCATTGCCGCTCAAACCGTCGGGACGGTCGGAATAGAGTTGCGTCAATACTTTACGGACTTTGTCCGCAGCTTTTTCCTGTTGACCTACATACGGATACATGTATATAATATGGTGGCTCGGCTCGTTTCCGTGAGCATATTGACCTATCAATCCGCTGATGTCGGGCGATGCATTCTCTCCAAGACTGCCTTCGACAATAAACAGGGAATCTAATTTTTCCGTAAACGCTTTTTCTCCGCCGAATAAATCAACCAATCCCCTAACATCGTGCGGAACTAACCATGTATATTGCCATGCGTTCCCTTCTACATAATCGTTTTCGCGATGCACCGATTCAAACGGATTGAAAGGCTGGCGAAACTTTCCCTCAGATGAAAGTCCCCGCACAAATCCGGTTGTTTTATCGAAATAATATTTATAGGATTGACTGCGTTTGGAAAAATAGTTGTAATCTTCCGTCCTGTCCATTGCTTTTGCAACCTGCGCCAGACTCCAATCGGCAATCGCATATTCCATAGCTTTGGATAACCCTTCTTCTTCTTTATCATACGGTATGTAGCCGTATTCTTTCAGATATTTCAATCCGCGTTCGTCCAACATGGAAGATGCTTTCATGGCTTCGTAAGCCAAATTTTTATCGAAGCCGTCAAAACCTTTCAACCATGCGTCAGCCACTACCGAAACCGCAGGATTGCCGACCATGCAATCCGTTTCGCAAGCCATCAAATGCCAGACAGGTAATTTTCCCTGTTGCCGGTAAATATGAAGCATGGTATTTATAATATCGTTCACTTTTTCAGGGTGAATAATTGTCATCAAAGGGTGTGCCGCCCGATAAGTATCCCAAAGGGAAAAAGTTGTATGATTCACAAAAGAAGCGTCTGTATATATCTTTCCATCGGCGCCGCGATAGTTGCAATTGACGTCGCAGAACACAGAAGGCGCTATCATGGTATGATACATCGCCGTATAAAAGATTTTTTTGACGGCGTCGTCCGCCGTTTTGATTTGTATTTTATTTAATTCCAGATTCCATGCCTTATCTGCGTTTGCAATTGCTTGTTCAAAATTCCAGCCGGGTAATTCGGCTTGCATGTTTTTTTTTGCATTTTCGATGCTGACAGGCGAAAGCGCAACTTTCACATAAACAGGTTTGTCGTCATCCGTATCAAAATACGCCAAGCCATACACTTTTTTAGCTGTTAAATCTTTCTGTTTCTTTCTGTTATTACTTTCCGAAACCAGCCATTTACTAACGGGTTTTGAAAAAGTAGCCGTAAAAAATATCTTTTGGTCTTTAGCCCAACCGGTAGAATATCGGTAGCCCGAAACAGTCGAATCATTTTCCAGCACAATATACCCTTCCGCCGGTTTATCCCAGCAAGTGCCGTTTTCCAAATCTATCACTACGCAAGCCTCAGTATTTTTGGGAAAAGTATATTTATGAAAACCAACACGTTGAGTAGCAGTTAATTCAACATCTACGTCATAGCGATTAAGATGAACGCTGTAATAGCCCGGTTTAACTTTTTCGGAAGAACGGTTGAAGTATGACCACATTCCGGAATGGGGATTTTCCTCGACGCCTCTGTTTAATGTAACTTCGCCAACTACAGGCATTAAAGAAATATCGCTCAAATCGCCTATCCCTGTTCCGCTAAGATGCAGATGACTGAATCCTATAATCGTAGTATCCGAAAGATGATAACCGGAACACCAATCCCAACTTTGCGGAATACTTGTCGGTCCTAACTGTACCAAACCGAAAGGCGCATTTGCTCCCATGAAAACATGCCCGTGACCGCCCGTACCAATGTAAGGATCAACGTAGCGCGTCAGAGGAATTGTTTTCAACTGTTTGTTAGACAAAATATTATCGACGGGCTTGTTTCCAAAGACCCAAAACGGAGAAAAAATGATCAAAAAGATTATTTTACGCATGACTTTTAATATTTAAATGAGACGACAAAAATACGTATTTCCAAGATATTTTGCAAGATTATAGATCTCCTGCATTTAATTGTTATTTGTGGAGCTGGAGGGAATCGAACCCTCGTCCAAACGCGGAATTAACTTGCTTTCTACATGCTTATCCTTATTTTTATTTTCGACTCAACACAAGACTAAGGCTACCAATATTGAGCTTATCCTCTAAATTTCGCCTGAAACTCAAGGCATGTTTCAAACTATCTCCGATATATCTGCACCACCTTTTCGGATTGCTTCGAAGCCACAGCTTCCGGGTGATGTCTCGTTCCATCTCCTTGAGATGGAATAAAGCTTATGATCTACTATGCTTCAATCAAGCAGCGAGAGCGTAATTATTTTCGCCAATTAATTGTTCGTTATCCGTGATTTAAGCGCTGAATAACAAGGCGCTGCATGCTTACAAACCACTTCTACACGCTGTCAAAACCAGTCAACCCCATGATTTGCGCGACAAAGATACGAAAAAAATTACTTATTCAAACAATAATCTTACAGTTATGACAAAAAAATGTTTTTAAATAAGACGTTGCACAAAACCATGCCGTGCAGAGTATAAACAGCGTAAAGTATAATACAATTTATACTATTTTGTAGAGTTTATCTGAGGGGCGAACTTTTGTTGTCACTTTCATGGAGAATCGTTCTCCTTTTTCTGTTTTTTCCACCGTTTTCAGATCTACGCGCATTTCTCCGGCTGTCAGGAACAAAGCGCCGGTAGTTGGTCCTGTTATTAAAATTTTTTCTCCTGTTTCCAGCGAATGTGTTTCCATTAAAAATTCAGCAACGCCCAGTTTGGAAAAATATTTTATCACTTTGCCGATATATACTTTCTTTTCGGTAGCTTTATTGCCATATTTAACGCTCCATTCGCCAAGACGTTGTCCCAGATAATAACCATTCCAAAATCCGCGATTGAATACCCTTTTCAGTTGTTCGTCCCATACCTTTACTTTTTCTTCCGAAAAGGAGCCGTCACAGTATGCACGCACTGCATCCTTGTAACATTCAGTCACTATTTTAACATATTCAGGGCTGCGAGCGCGTCCTTCAATCTTGAAAACCGTAACGCCAGCATCTATCATTTTGTCTAAAAAATGGATGGTTTTCAAATCTTTTGGCGACATAATATATTGATTATCAATGGCAAGTTCAATCTCAGATTCCTTGTCCTTAACGATGTACCCGCGTCGGCAAACCTGATTACATGCGCCGCGATTGGCTGAAGCATCCATCTCATGCAGGCTAAGGTAGCATTTCCCTGAAATAGCCATGCACAAAGCCCCGTGACAAAACATTTCGATTTTCATTTGTTTGCCCGAACAGCCTTTGACGTCTTCTCTTACGATTTGTTCATGAATAGCTTTTACCTGCTCCAGATTCAATTCACGAGCCAGAACAGCGACGTCGGCAAACTGGGCATAAAATTTCAAAGCCTCTATGTTGGAGATATTTAGTTGCGTAGAAAGATGCACTTCCATTCCGATACTCCGCGCATAAGTCATAGCCGCCACATCAGAAGCTATAATTGCCGAAAGATTGGCTTCCTTACTTGCGTCAATAATTGCTCTCATTTGTGATAAATCGCTGTCATATATAATTGTATTAACAGTTAGATAGCTTTTTATCCGGTGTTTATTGCATATTTTGACGATATTGTGCAAATCTCTCATAGTGAAATTATTAGCGGAATGTGAGCGCATATTCAAGCCCTCTATGCCAAAGTAAACAGAATCAGCGCCTGCCCGAATAGCCGCAGCCAAAGATTCATAAGAGCCAACAGGCGACATAATTTCATAATTATCAATTTTTTCCATTATATTTTTTCAATGAACAAAAACGTTTGCAAATATACATGAAAATTTTTAATTACACACAAACGGATAAATTTTGATAAATTATCACTGTTTTTGCCGTAAATAACAGTAAAATATCATACCTTTATTGCGATAATTGATGCAAATTCATTTTCCGTCGATCAATTTATCTGGTAAAATAATACAGTAATTATATGCAAATTGGTAATATAACATTTGATGATTATCCAGTCTTCCTTGCTCCTATGGAAGACGTAACCGATATTTCTTTTCGCCTTCTGTGCAAAGAATTTGGGTCAGACATGGCTTACACAGAATTTATTTCCAGCGACGCCCTGATTCGCCATGTTAATAAAACCCGCACAAAGCTGGAAATCAAGGACGAAGAACGTCCTGTTGCTATACAGATATATGGAAAAGACGCGGCAACGATGGTCGAAGCTGCTTTAATTTGTGAAGAAGCCCGTCCTGATATACTGGATTTGAATTTTGGCTGTCCGGTGAAAAAAGTTGCCTCGAAAGGCGCAGGCGCAGGAATGTTGCGAAATCCAGATCAAATGCTGGAAATTGCCCGTAGCGTAGCAGAAGCCGTTAAAATTCCAGTTACTGTTAAAACCCGTTTGGGCTGGGACAACGACAGTAAAATCATCGTTGATTTAGCCGAAAAACTGCAGGACTGCGGCATAGCTGCGATTACCATTCATGGGCGTACGCGCGCCCAGATGTACACCGGTGAAGCAGACTGGACGTTGATAGGCGAAGTAAAAAATAATGCCCGTATGCACATTCCCGTTATTGGCAATGGCGATATAACGTCGCCAGAATTGTTCAAGCAGGCATTCGACCGCTATGGAGTTGACGCAGTTATGGTTGGCAGGGCAAGTATTGGCGCTCCATGGATTTTCAAAGAAATGAAACATTATATTAAAACGGGCGAAAAACTTCCGCCGGAATCATTTAAATACTATTTATCTGTATTAAAGTGGCAAATTTTACAAAGTGTTGCTCAATTAGATGAACGTCGTGGCATTTTACACAGTCGGCGACATATTGCAGCAAGTCCGATTTTTAAGGGAATCGCTGATTTCAAATCTACAAGAATAGCAATGCTAAAAGCAACAACAATAAGCGATTTGTTTAGCATAATGGATAATATTTTTTGCTTTTAACGTCGCTGAATATGAAATTTTGCCGAATTAGTATCTTTTAACTGATAAATATTTGCTTTGTGTCGAAAAAGGCTTACCTTTGCAGCGTAGTTTTTTCATAATAGTATTAGATTTAAGGTTAACAAAGATGGGATCAGGGAATTGTGATAATTCCCTTTTCTTCTTTAAAATTATTTGTTTATATTGAAAAAATACTTACCTTTGTGTCTAATTATGATGTGATTATTATGATTGTGTGAGATTTATGTACATTTATTGACAGATAGAAACAGAATTTTATATATATAAACAAAGAAAAAAAGATTGTATTTTATTATTAATGAAAGATTTAAACAAAAAAATTGTAGATAAGATTACTGAACGTTTAGTTACAGATAAAAAATCGGTGAATTACATAAGGGACGTTCTTTGCATAAGCAAAGAATCGGCGTACCGCCGCTATAAAAGTCAAATTCCCTTTTCTTTTGATGAAATAGCAACTATTGCTACTGCTCTTGGTTTTTCTGTGGACGAAATAATAGGAGGAGACCAACGTAATCGAACTGTTCTTGACATCCCTGTTGACAAAGGTCTTCAATCGCCTTTTGGTCTTTTTGCCAACAAAATCAAACAGGAAATTGGAATTATGAACGATTTGCTTGATTCCAAAAACACTAATGTCATTGCTGCTATTAACAGAGTGCCATTATATCTTATGCCATTTAAAGAGCTTTTCAAATTTGAATATTTCAATTATCTTTATTCGGCAGGACAAGTACCTTTAATGACGCAATTCTCAGATATTGTTATTCCTGCGGAAATAGAAAAATTGCATGAAAAAAGCGTAGAACTTATGAGCCGCTTGCCAAAATTAACAATTATTGTTGACAACCTGTTTTTTAGCAAAATTATTAATGAAATAAGCTATTATCATGACCTGAAGTTCATTTCAGATGATGATTTCCGTCTTTTGCAAGGCGACATATTGAAGTTTTATGATATGTGCGAAACTCTATTGCGTACAGGTAAAAACAATAGTGGAGCTAATTATTCCATTTATTACTCATTTCTTTTGCTTAATTTCAATTGCGTTTATTATGAATATGACGACAAAAACATGTTGCAGTTATATCTCTATCCTGAATATCCTATCTTAATAAATGATAACCCAATGGTAAGCAATATTCAGAAGAGATGGCTGGAATCGGTCATACGAAATTCAACGTTAATTACGAAATCCAGCGATATTTTGAAAATAGAAGCATTCAGGGATATCTACAGGAAAATCAAAGAATTTCAATAGGATTCGTTGAGATTGCCATCCAAACCTGTCAGGTTTTAAAGACTTGACAGGTTTGGCAGTGTCTTTTTAAAATGTAAAATAAATTTATGACAGACAGCCTATTTTTCCACAAAAAAAGGTTAATTTTTTTTCTGTTCCGGATTATCAGCACAATAATGTTTTTTACGATTAAAGCAAAGAAGTATAAGAGACTTTAAAAAGCCCAGTCCATAACCTGTCAACTGAATATATGCCGCTACTACCGCATAAATTGCTGTTTTCATTTTTTTTGTTTTAAGCAAAGCGTCGGTAAAAATCAGCAGGGAGTAAAATGCCGGAAACAGTAACCAGCAAGGATTATGAAAGAGCGACAAAAGTAGAATCGCTGCCATGCACAACAGAAACAGGGACGGGAAAGCGTGTACAATTTTCATCGAGCCTTTGTGTAAAACTGCCAGATCCACACGAACTATACCAAATTCAGACACTTGCTTGAAAAATTTCTTGAAACTTATGCGACGCTTGTGAAACACATATACATCACGGTATAAGGATATATTAAACCCCGCATCAGATATGCGAATGGAAAGATCAATATCTTCTCCTGGAGAAAGTATCGTGCTGAATCCCCCCACCCTATTGAAAACTTCACGCGAAAATCCCATATTGAATGAGCGTGGCTTGAATTTTTCCATTTGCTTTTTGCCGCCGCGTATGCCTCCGGTAGTGAAAAACGAAGTCATGGCATAGTTAATTGCCTTTTGTACAGGTGAAAAAGATTCATGTGCGGCATCAGGACCGCCATAGCAATCGCTGTAATTTTTATGCAGATTTTCATCTAATTGCATCAAATAGCATGGCGGAAACATGCAATCAGAATCGACTAAAATAAAGTAATCGCCCCTTGCAAGTTTCATCCCCACATTGCGACTGTCGCTACGTCCTGTATTGGGCTTTGAATGATATAAAATCGACATCCGGTTTTCATAAAGCGCTACTATTTTATCGCAGGCTTGCGTAGAACCGTCTTCGATGATAACTACTTCAAAAGATACATTGCCTTCCTGTTCCGACAAACTTTTCATCAGTTCTGCCATTTCGTCAGGACGATTATAAACCGGTATAATAATAGAATATGTCATTTTTAGTAACTCTAAATTTTTAACTTTCAACAATCAACTGATCATAGTCCTGATAAAGAAAATCGTTATATGGGAAACGCTGAACGTGGATTTCCCTGACTTTTTCGTATAACAAAGTCTTAAATTCTTCAATATTTTTTTTATCAAGGGCGGAAATAAATACGGCATTTTCATTTAACTTGCTCATCCATGTATTTTTAAGTTCTTCCAAAGAAATATTTTCTTTTGTTTTCGGACTTAAATCATCTTCTTCTTTCCTGATATATGAAAATATATCTATCTTGTTGAATACAATAACAGCAGGTTTATTTTCAGCCGATATATCATTTAAAGTTTGTGTAACTACTTCCAACTGTTCTTCAAAATTGGGATGAGAAATATCCACGACATGCACTAATAAATCAGCCTCGCGTACCTCGTCCAAAGTTGACTTGAACGATTCAACAAGCTCAACCGGAAGTTTGCGGATAAAACCAACAGTATCAGACAACAGGAATGACAAATTACCGATTGTGACTTTGCGTACTGTGGTGTCTAAGGTGGCAAAAAGTTTATCTTCCGCAAAAACGTTAGATTTACTTAAAAGATTCATTACTGTGGATTTACCCACATTGGTATAGCCAACCAAAGCCACCCTGACTAATTTACCGCGATTTTTACGCTGACTGGATTTCTGCCTGTCTATTTCTTTCAACTCGTCTTTCAACTTGGAAATCTTGTTCAGTATGATGCGCCTGTCGGTTTCCAATTGTGTTTCGCCGGGTCCACGCATACGAAATCCGCTACTGCCCTTGCCGCTCTGCCGCTCTAAGTGCGTCCACAAACGCTTCAGGCGGGGAAGCATATAGTTATATTGAGCCAGTTCGACCTGCGTTTTGGCATGAGCCGTCTGTGCGCGTCCGGCAAAAATATCAAGGATAAGACTGGTGCGATCCATTATTTTCACTTTCAATGCAGCTTCCAGGTTCCGTAATTGTTTGGGCGACAATTCATCATCGAAAATAACCATGCCGATTTCATTATCTTCGTTTTCCGTATATTCCTTTATTTCCTGCAACTTTCCGGTTCCCACAAAAGTGACCGAATGAGGTACATTCAATCGCTGAGTAAACCGTTTAACTGCTTTAATTCCAGCAGTATCAGCCAAAAAATCCAGCTCATCGAGGTATTCCTTCGATTTCGTTTCGTTTTGCTCCGGAGTAATCAACCCCACCAGTACGGCATTTTCTTTAGACGTATGAGTAATAATAAATTCTTTCATCAAAAAAAATATTTGGTACAAAAGTATATAAAAGTTCGAGAAAATAATACTATCTTTGTAGTTGTTTTAAAAATGTCATAGATTAATGAAAAAGTTGCAAGTATTTTTTTTCGTTTTTTGTTTATTTACGGTAGGCAAAGTTATAGCTCAAATCAGCTATGGAGGAACTCCTATGTTCTTGGAGAACATATCTTTAAGAAGTTCCAATACATTGGAATACATAGATATGCCGTCTTTCAATCTGGATTCCGTTAAGCAGATGGACGAACTGAACAGCGAAAACATGCGCGGTTCTTTTCAGTTCGCTTATAAATTCTATACAAATATAGAAAAAGGCAAACACGGAAATACCCATGTTTTAGCGGATGGAACTAAGATATGGAGGGTTGGCGTCCGTTCCAAAGACGCTTATTCCATCAACTTGCTGTTTACGCGGTTTCATCTCCCTGAAGGAGGTAAACTGTTTATCTATAATGCCGACCAGAATCATATTATTGGCGCTTTCGATTACAGGAACAATACGCCCGAACAGATTTTGCCTGTTCGTCCTGTTGCTGGCGACGACATTATTATCGAATATTCCGAACCTGCAAATGCAGATTTTGAAGGAGAACTGACCATTGGCGAAGTCAATCACGACTACCGTAACATTTTAGCAACGGGCGCCGGCGAACCGGATATTGATCAGCGAACCGGAATGGATTGTATGCCTGACGCGCTTTGTTCAAATGCAAATGAAAAACTTATCCGCGCAACGGTTTTACTGATGATAAATGGACAGTATTCCTGCACAGGGACATTAGTCAATAATACGGCTAACGATGAAAAACCGTATCTACTGACTGCCGTTCATTGCTTGAATAATAATTTTTCATCGGGCTATATGAATGAATCTTTTTATGTGACAGCGGCAGGAACAATAGTCGCTTTTTTCAACTACAACCGTCCTGTTTGCGAAACAGATATGAAAGCAACGGAAGAAATGTCGCTGGCTGGAACAGAGTTGCGATTCATTGAAGAAAGGAAAGATGTTGTCCTGCTGGAATTTAAGGAAAAACCTCCCGTTTATTATAATGTATATTATGCCGGATGGAATATGGATGGGATAGCCAATCAATCTCCATATACAAATTTACATCATCCGGTAAAAGCCGTCAAAAAGTATGGAATATACAATAATAACCCTGCATTAGCCGACACTCCTTTTAAATTTGGTAACGGCAATCCTATTTTCGACAGTCAATCGCACTGGAAAGTTTCTTTCTGGAATACTGGTTCTACAGCCGGCGGCTCGTCAGGTTCGCCTCTGTTTGATAAAAACAACCGAATTACAGGTACATTAAGCGGTGGCGGAACATATTGCGACAGAGTTGAAGACGGTGATTATTTTGCAGCATTGTGTAAAAGTTGGGATTTGCCCAACAGCAAATTGAAGTTGTATCTTGATCCAAACAATACAGGTAAAAAAACGCTGGATGGTTTCGATCCTCACGCAGCAAATCCTATTGTCAGAAAAAGCAACAACGCCTATAACAATGGCGATACGCTGGATATTATAAAGTTACCTTCAAATGGCGGTTTTTTGTTCGGAAACAATAATTTTAATATTTCTGAATTTGCAGAAGAATTTAATCTGGAAAAACCAAGCGAAGTATTTGGCGTATATCTTTTTATCCCCGATATGCCTTTTGCCAATACCACCGGAGTGGAAATTGAAATTTATGGCGGCAACAACTATCCGGAAAATCTCCTGGCAAAACAGGCGTTTTTACCGCAATACACTTTTTATTACAATGGTAGATTTTCAAAGGGAAACAAAGAAACAAATATGGTTACTACCGAAGCATTTGTGCCATTCAGCAATCCTGTCAAAACGGGGAAGAAATTTTTCATCGCATATAAAGTTAAACCCGGAGGCAGCGGATTTACAGTATATAATGCCAAATACAATTCGCCAACAAAAGTAAATACTGCATGGATTAAAGAAGGACAAAACTGGGTAAAAGCATCCGAATACACACCTTATCCAATAAGAACTTCGTTGGCGCTGCAACCAGTGTTCCGTTTATCAAATGACAATTTTGTCGATTCGGCTGATAATGAAGACAAAAATATATACTACGACAGAGATGCCGGGCAGTTGAAACTGACATTTCAGCCTGAAAGCGGAGGGAAAATTTTTGTATATTCGGCAAGCGGACAACTAATGGAAACTATTATATTTTCAAAGGGAGAAAGAAATTTCAACCTTTCATCCCACAATAAAGGAAATATCGGTATTGTGAAAATAGTATGCAAAAATGATGTATATTCAAAAAAAGTCCTTTATTAACTTTTTTTGTCTATTATTGTTTCTAAAATTCATTGGATTGTTGTAATTTTGTAAAAAAAATCAAGTTAAAGTAAATATAATTTCAATTTTCAACATTATGACTAAAAAGTTTTTACCAACACTACTGCTAACTATTGGAACAGTAGTATTTCTTACAGCTTGTTCATCAAGCTTGAAGCCCTTAGCGGCGGACTATATTAAAGCAGAACCGCAACCGCTGGAATTGATTGGCGGCAAGGTTCCTGTAACTATTAATGCAACCTTTCCTGCCGAATGGTTTGTGAAAAATGCAACACTCACTGTAACTCCCGTTCTTCGTTATGAAGGTGGAGAAGCAGAAGGCACAGCTTATGTTTTCCAGGGCGAAAAAGTAAGCGGGAACGGACAGGTAATCCCACAAAAAACAGGAGCTAACGTAGTGATGAAATCGTCTTTCAATTACGTTCCCGCAATGCAAAACTCACAGCTGTATTTGACATTTTCTGCCAAAGTAGGCAGCAAGTCAATTCCTCTTCCCGATATTATTATAGGTGAAGGCGTTTTGGCTACAGCTGCCCTGTTAGACGCTTCTACTGAAACGCCAGCTATTGCGCCTGACAAATTTCAACGCATCATAAAAGATGCACAAGAAGCAAACATTTTATTCCTGATTCAACAGGCAGAACTCCGTTCCAGCGAATTAAGCAAAACAGATATTTCTGAATGGAAAAGCAAAGTTGAAAAAGCCAGCAAAGCGCCAAATCAAAAAGTGGACGTAGAAATTTCTGCTTATGCTTCTCCCGATGGCGGATTTGAACTGAATGAAAAACTGGCTGGAAAACGGGAAGCCAATACAAAATCCTACCTTTCAAAAGAATTGAAATCAACGCCAATCAATGCTAATTATACAGCCCAAGACTGGGACGGATTCAAAGAATTGGTTGAAAGATCAAAAATTCAGGATAAGGATTTGATTCTCCGCGTACTTTCCATGTATAAAGACTCCGAAGAAAGAGAACGTGAAATAAAAAATTTATCTTCCGTATTCAAAGTGCTTGCAGATGAAATCCTTCCGCAATTGAGACGTTCAAGACTTACAGCTAATATTGAAATCATCGGCAAAAGCGACAGTGAAATCAGCACATTAGCTACTTCCGATCCGAAATCGTTGACAGTGGAAGAACTGCTTTATGCCGCCACATTAGCGACTACATGGGATCAGAAAGCAACTATTTACCAGAATGTAATAAAACTTTTCCCTAACGATCCGCGCGGATACAACAATATTGGCGTTATCGAATACGTTAAAGGAAATATTGAAAATGCCGAAACAAATTTCAAAAAAGCTAACCAGCTGGCAGGGAATCTTCCTGAAGCAAATTTCAATATGGGATTTGTTGATCTAACAAAAGGCAATATCAGTAAAGCCGAAGAAGATTTCGGAAAGGCAGCAGGATTAAGCCAGGTAAACAGCGCTTCGGGACTTTTGGCTGTCCTCAACGGAAACTACAGTCAAGCGGCTCAAGCATTTGGAAATACGGCAAGTAACAACGCTGCTTTGGCTCAGATTTTGGCAAAAGATTACAATAAAGCTCAAAGCACATTGAACGCAATTGCCACCCCCGATGCAACTACAGACTATCTAAAAGCAATTATTGGCGCAAGAACCAACAATTTAGATGCAGTAACGTCCAACCTGAAAAAAGCAATAGCCGCCGATCCATCTTTTGCTACCAAAGCATTAAAAGATGTTGAGTTTGCAAAATTCATTTCTAACAGTAAATTTTTAGAAGTTATTGTGAAATAGGCTGCTTATAATTCACTTGTTAAAGGTGTGAAGAATTTATTTCTTCACGCCTTTAATATTTTTGGGCGTTTAATTTTGTGCAACATAATTGTTTCGCTAACGCTCGCAATTATGTTGTAAATAAATAGATTGCTGGATTGCTTTAGGCTTCGCAATGACGATGCACAAAACCATGCCGAGCAGAGTATAGTATCCATTCGGGCTAAAAAACGTCCCCCCCTGATTTGCATAATTCCTAATCGTGCGCGTTGGAATTAGTAATTGGCTGACGCAGTCTTCGCGCTTTTTCTTACACTTATGGCGCACGGGGGCAACCCGCACCAGCGGTGTCTCCGTGTCTCGTGTCTCCGTGTAATCACGTTTTTTTATGTCATGAGGTTAGGGTAAAATCGTTTTGAATCGTTATATCATGTATAACGAAAAATTATGCAGAACGAAGAAAACGAAATTCGCCGAATGGCAAAGCTTTACATGGAAGGAAAAATCCCGTTGAAAGACGAGCGCATCCTTTTAGAGTTTATATCCAACGATGCAAACAGGGGAAAATATGCGCAATGGGAAAAAGAATGGAGGGAATCGAATGACAAAAACCCGGAAATCAATCGTAAATGGGAACTGCTCCAAAACCGGATATTTGTAAGAGAAAATATTTCAAATAAACCAATATTCAAACCCAGTATTTCGCTCTGGCGAAAATTATCTGTTGCAGCGGCAATTGCCTTATTGATTATAACAACGGCAATAAGCGTCCATGAACTGACTATTAGAAGCGACAGGGATATTTTTACCGCCGAAACGCCATGTGGAGGAAAAAGCAAGATACACCTGCCCGATGGCAGCACAGTATGGATCAATGCAGGCTCGCAAATCAAATATAACGGACAATTCAATGTCCGCGACAGGGTTATTTCGCTAACCGGCGAAGCCTATTTTGAAGTGGAAAAACAAACAGGTAAACCGTTCATAGTCAAGCTAAGGGATTACGATATAGAAGTGACGGGAACAAAATTCAATGTGTCGTCGTATGAAGACGAAAAACAGGTTATCACCACCCTCATGGAAGGCGTTATCCGGCTACGATACAACAATGAGGAATTTGTAATGAATCCTGGCGAAACCATGCTGTTTGACGTCAGGGAAAAAACTTTGCGCCTGCAACGGTCAAATACGGCGCAATACTGTTCGTGGACGGAAGGCAGGATAGAATACGACGAAATAACGCTTGAAGAACTTTTCAACCGCTTATCCCGCCAGTACAACGTACATATACATGCGAATCCGGCTGTCGATATAAATAAAACGCTAAGCGTATCTTTTAATAATAATGAAACTATCGACGAAATCTTCTACGGCATATCAAAAGTCGCATCCATCAAATACAAACATAAAAACGAAGATATATATGTATCAAAAAAATAATTTTTCTAATAAATTAAAAATCAATTATCGATGACAAACAAATTTAAATTCTTTAAAAAGAAACTCGCTTTCCTTTTATTCGGGATATTCCTGTGCGTAGCCGTTTTCGGACAGTCGGTTACTAAGGAATTTATCCGGACGCCATTGAGTAACGTATTGAAAGAAATTGAACGGCAAACAGGCTTGTCTTTCGTTTACGACAGAAAAGACCTGAGCGACGCCAAGTTAATTACCCAAACTTTCAAGGATACTCCGGTGGAAAAAGTATTGTCCGCTATTCTGGACGAAAATATGGATTTTTCCATACGCAACAAGATGGTGATGATTCACAAAAAAGAGAAAACGCCGCAACAAAGGGCGATGAAAACAGTATCAGGAACCGTTGCCGACGCCAACGGCGAACCAATCATCGGCGCCAGCATCGCAATTAAAGGCGACAAAACCGGAACGGTTACAGATGTGGACGGCAAATTTTCAATACAAGCTGCTGCCGGTTCTATTCTGGCTGTATCTTACATCGGATATGCGCCGCAGGAAATCAGGCTGGGAGAAAATGCCAACTTGCAGATTGTGTTGCTGGAAGACCTGCGGCAACTGGGCGAAGTAGTTGTTGTTGGTTACGGAACGCAAAAGAAAAGCGACATAACCGGTTCCGTATCGTCTGTTAAAACAAGCGAAATTCAATCGGCGCCAAGCGTAAACACTGCCCAAGCCTTGCAAGGACGGGCTGCAGGCATCATGGTGCAAAATATGAGCGGCTATCCGGCAGGCGACGTCGTTATTCGTATTCGAGGCGCTAACTCGCTGACTTACGGCAACGACCCCTTGATAATTATTGACGGCGTTCAGGGCGCGACTCTTGAAAATCTGAACCCAAACGATATTCAATCCGCCGAAATATTGAAAGATGCCGCTGCATTGTCCGTCTATGGCTCGCGCGGAGCTAACGGCGTGATTTTAATAACCACCAAAAACGGGAAAAAAGGCAGTCCGCAATTTGCCTACAATTTTTTTACTTCTTTCGATAAAGTAAGGCGAACATTACCAAC
>JAIRPX010000275.1 GCA_031256775.1 Dysgonamonadaceae bacterium | reverse complement strand
TTTCGCCTTTCAGGATTTATCCTGAAAGAAATACATTATGGATTAAGTTAAATATGACTAAAATACAATAAATTTTTATATACAATTTACTATCCGTTTGTATAATTCAATAATTCCATGTATGTTTGTAGAATCATCATTTAAAAAAACAATCAAATTATGAAACTTAAAATTTTATTCACAATTTTCATTGCACTCACAGTTGCAAGTTGTTCTCCACGTATTGGAAAAGTCATCACCAAAACTTATTCTGCATTGGAAAATAACGAGCCTATAGAAGTATTTATGGATGCTCAAACAGCACCATCCAATAGTGAATCGCTGGGAGTTGCAAGTGTGACCGACGACGCAGGATTTTCTATCAATTGTGATTCGTTGACGGTTATCAATCTTCTGAAAGAAGAAGCGAGAAAAGTCGGCGGCAATGCAGTTCTTATCACCGAACATGTCAGACCATCGTTCTGGGGAAGTTCATGCCATCAAATGACTGCTACGATTTTGAAAGTATTTGATTACGATTCGCAAAATGTTCAGGAGAATCCCGATTCATCTAAACTGACAGTTATAAAGGTGATTAAGCCTGAGCGTAAACTACCGGTAATGAATCTTTCCGTCAATTTTGGGCGTGGGTGGAGACTTGCTAAAATAAATCCCGACCTGACTATCGAAGAAAAAGACTATTACAAAGATTTGATGTCTGGATGGATATATGACGCATCTTTTAACTATTATTTTAATGATTTTTATGGCGTAGGTTTTCATTATTCCTTGTTTACGTCAAGTCAACATGCTTATGGCACTGCAACTTTTGACGGTTATAGTGAGACAGGTTATCGAAACACTAATCAATACATTCAATTTATCGGACCTGTTTTTTCAGCAAGAACATCCTCTAAAGATCTTCAATGGCTTTTTGATTACAGTATCGGAATAGGTTATTTGGGTTACTCATCGAAAGATACGTTTACAAGCCATATTTATAAGGGAGACGGATCAACGGTAGGATTTTATATGGGTTTGGGCGTCGAACACAAGTTAAACAAAAATTGGGGAGTGGGCGTTCGCTGTTCAACGATTTCGGGAGTAGTAACAAAAATGAACAACGACAGAGACGGTATAAAAGAAACGATTACTGTAGATGACGTCAACAAAGGAGAAGGATTGGGACAAATCCAGTTATTAGCCGGTATCAGATATTATTTTGGTAAATAATTAATTCTTTGCCGCATAATTTTGTTTTGCTGGCGCCGGTTTGAAAGTCGTGCCTGCAATAGTTTTGCTATTTTCGTAGAATTTTCTCCAGCGTTTTTCCCTTAGCTAATTCATCAATCAGCTTATCCAGATAACGAATCTTCTGCATAAGTTTGTCTTCAATTGCTTCCACACGGCAGCCGCAAATTATGCCGGTGATTTTTGAAACATTAGGATTTATTTCCGGCGCTTCCATAAAAAAAGTTTCAAAATCACTGTTTTTTTCAATTTGCTGCCGCAATTCCTGCTGATTATACCCTGTAAGCCAGCAAATTATTGTATCAACATCTTCTTTTGTACGCCCTTTTCTTTCCGCTTTTTCTATATAAAGCGGATAAACACTTGAAAAAGCAGTAGTAAATATCTTATGCTTTTCCATAGATTACACAGCCTTGCTCAACTGCCATATCACGCCAAACCGGTCGCGCACCATGCCAAAAAGTTCGCTAAAAAAAGTTTTATCCAGCGGCATATACACTTCGCCGTCTTCACTCAAATCACGGAAAATCCGTTTAATTTCTTCAGCGTTAGAGATGCCAATCGTAAGCGTAATATTGTTTCCAACAATATACTCCTCGTCTGAAGGGACGTCGCAAAACATAACATTCATTCCGAACATGGGCATACAGGCATATAAAACCCTGTCCTTGTCCTGTTCGGCGGCGCCTTCGGGATTTTCACCGTAGGTCATGATTTGTTCCGGCATTTTTACGCCAAAAACATTTGCATAAAACTCCATCGCTTTCCGGCAGTTGCCGTTAAAAGAAAAAAATACATCCAAACTCATTAGTTATTCCTCTTAAAAATTATATAAATCCAAAAATACAATCTATTTTCTATATAAAACGCAAAAGTACATTTTTTTTCTGAACAGGCAATGTTTTTTCAATATATGACAGAGTAGTTTTCAGTTTTCAGCGCTGGATTGCTTCGCTACGCAATGACGTTGCACGGTTCGCGCCTTCGCCTTCGCGCCACGTTCCCCGTATATATGTTGTTGCAAAAAAAGTCCCTGATTTATACATATTTTCTAAAAAATATTGTATCTTTGCACATTGCTTCAATAAATGATTATTTTAAACGGAGGTTTATTTTATATCATAAAGTTTAAACGTAGTCATTGGTTTTTGCAAAAAAAATAATGAAAATCTACATGATTATTAGATGAAAGACACTGATTTTTTTTTACAGGAAAATGAGTCGGATTATATCAGGCAGTTGAAAAATGGTCAGTCCAAAGCATTTGATGCAATATATCAAATGTATGCTAAGCGACTGTATGCCTATTCTTTTCAATTTACAAAATCCAAAGATGAAGCGGAGGATATAGTGCAGGAAGTGTTTGTGAAACTGTGGATCAACCGCGAAAAAATAAAACAGGAAGATACGTTACGCTCGCTGCTGTTTATCATGGCAAAGCATCATATTATCAATGCTTTTCATTCCAGAATAAACCAACCAGCTTACATGGAATATCTGCAGTACAGAGAAACGCTGTCGGAGAATGATAATGACCCGATGAATTACAGGGAATTTTTGGATGACCTGAAAAAGGCTATGAAAACGCTGCCAACTACGCAACAGAAAGTGATAGTCCTTTCTAAAATTCAGGAACTGCCCAATAAGAAAATTGCGGAAAAACTTGAACTGAGCGAACAAACAGTGAAGAACGCTCTTTCCGCAGGACTTAAAAATTTGAAAAAAATTTTGGCAAAGGCATATTTAGTGTTATTGTCGGTTAATTTTTTAATTATTATGGTACTATGCCGGAAATAAAATGTCATTATTACAAATGGAAAATAGCTTAATCAGTAAATATAGAAGAGACGAACTGACAGTCAGAGAATTGGCAGAACTCAAAATGTCTATTGCAGGAATGACGGAAAAAGAACTCGAACAGCAGCTGTATGAAAACTGGCTTAATGATTATTCCGACATATCCTGCGTCTGCGACGAAACTGTGAACAAACTTAAAAACAGTATAGACGGTGTTATCAGGAAAAAACGTACTGTATTCCCGCTCCTCGCTCGCTGCGCACAAATTGCAGCCGCAATACTACTGCCGCTATTAATGGTGTTTACGATCTATCTCTATCGGGAAAACCGTATCATTATGGATGGTAAAATATACGTCGAAACAGGCAAAACGGAACGTGCAAGCATAACATTGCCCGACGGAACTGTCGTAACGCTCAATGCAGAATCAAAACTTGGATATGATCCGAAAGGATACAACAGGAAAGAACGCAAAATCAGTTTCAGCGGTGAAGGATATTTCCAGGTTGCACACAACGGGGAGCTTCCATTCTCCATACATGCGGAAGGAGCGCAGGTAAACGTATTCGGAACGGTTTTTAACTTCTCCATACGCGATAATGATACAACCGCCATGCTATCGCTCGAACAGGGGCGCGTATCCATTCTCTCCCTGCAAACTTCCGAAAACGTAGTATTGAATAAAAACCAGACCGCCATTTTAAACAAGCTTACTGGCAATATCACCGTGATATTCGATAAAAACATAACAGACCGGTCGGCATGGAGGCGGGGCGATATGATATTCCGAAATACAGGATTGTCGCAGGTGTTCCGTACAATCGAAGAAAACTATAATATAAAAATTAAATATACTTCTTCCAAGTATATTTCCGACACTTTCACAGGCACGTTGCCTGTAACAGATCTTAACGAAGCGCTCGAAATTATTGAACGTTCCTATCACGTCAAATCGGTAATCAACGGAAAAGAAGTGAGCATAAAGTCACGTTAGCAGTGGTTTTAGTTGTCAGCTGTCAGCTGTCAGTTGTCAGTTATCAGTTGTTAGTTATCAGCTGTCAGTTGTTATACTTTGCGGGGTTTAATTTTGTGTAACGTCTTTGCGAAGGCGAAGCCTGAAGCAATCCAGTAATTAGTTTTCAGTTTTCAGTTTTCAGTTTTCAGCTGGATTGCTTCGCTAACGCTCGCAATGACGTTGCACAAAATTAAACTGCGTAAAGTATAATTCATAAACATGAAATGAATAAAAATT
>JAIRPX010000012.1 GCA_031256775.1 Dysgonamonadaceae bacterium | reverse complement strand
TCGCCTCATTTTCAACTCTCAACTCTCCATTCTCCACTCAATCGACGTTTCGCATTTGCCCGCAGGGGTGTATATTGTGAGGGCAGGCGGTTACACAGGGAAGTTTGTGAGGTAATTCGCGTGAGGTTGTATAATACAAATACAAAAAACATACGGTACGCCTCAAAGATAATTAACGGTAATGGTAAAGTTGCACATCAATAATTACAAAATTGGCAATAGTACGGAATTTTTTCATACCTTTATACCCTATAAAATATTAGTAATTCAAATAAAAGCAAGTTTGTGTGTAATTCTGAAATTTCATACTAACTTTCTAAGAGTAACGTAGTAATCAACAAAGTTATGACCATAGACATAATAAAAGACAATGAAAAAAGGGATAAAATAAGGTTTGTTTCTTTTATTATTCCTGAATTTGCCCGCGCTTATAAAATGAATAAACAAGCGGCATACCGCTATTTGAAAACGTATGGCGGACTTGATTTTTTACTTGAAAACTGGTGGGCGTTGCATACCGATAATCCGATGTACGCGGTTAGAGATATGTATGATATTTGTTACGAAAATGGAGGTGTTGCAAGATGAAAGTTTATCACGGGAGCTATTGCGAAATTGATAAGATAGATTTGTTCAAAGGCGAATTGGCTCGCGATTTTGGACTTGGTTTTTATGTAACAAATCTTTATCAACAAGCTGAATATTGGGCGACACGCAAAGGGAAACAGCGTAAAACTCAAGGCGTTATTAATGAGTACATTTTTTATGAAAGCGCCTTTATCAGTAACTATTTCAAAACTTTACGGTTTGTCGATTATTCGGAAGAATGGCTTGATTTTGTGGTAATGAACAGACAAAACGACACGACTAAAAATCTGCATGATTATGATATTGTTGAAGGTCCCGTTGCCGATGATGATATTGCTACTCGAATAGAGGTATATGTAGCAGGCGGTATTACAAAAACTGAATTTCTTGAAGAGTTGAAATTTAAACATACGGTTTCGCATCAAATTGCTTTTTGTACGCAAAAATCTTTACAGATGATAAAAAAAGCTTTTAGCAAAGTAGATTTAAACGAAATGACTATTGATGACGCTATAACTCAGTCGCTTATTGTAGATTTTGGGATGAATGACTATCAGGCAATAGATGCCTACTTCAATTCGGAAACATATTCACTTCTGATAGACGAAAATACCAAATATTACGAAAAATCTTGGCATGAAATTTACGAGATATTAAAAAAAGAATTGAAACTGCAATAACGGCTGTGAACCGTGCTCGGCGTAGCGTCCCGGTTTAAATCTTCAACAGGCTACGGACAGCGGAGGCAATGAATTTCCGCATGTAGAGACGCGCAATTGCGCGTCTCTACCGTCAATCGTCGGCATTGCAGTTAACGAAAATAAAGTCCGCATTATCTATATCAGGGAAAATATATAACTTTGCACCGAAAAAATAAATAAAGTGGAAAAACAAATCAAACGGATATTTATCCTGACAATCACCGCATCTCTTGCCATGATTGCGGCGCAAGCCTACTGGCTGTTCAATCAATACCTCTATTCATTGCAGCAGACAGAAAACGAACTGTTTGAAAAAACATTAACCGTTGCGGAAGCAGACAGGAAACTTCGCAGCGAGCTAAAGAACAAGGATCTGCATGTAATTACCCGTGCCAGCGCAGGGGGCGAGCAAGACAGCAGCACGGCCTCCAAAACAAACTGGAATTTTGAGATTTATATCATTAACCGTAAAGACGCAACAGCCGGTATGCCGGTTTCTGTCCGCTACGATTCGCTGTACATTGACTCGCTGTACAAATCGGGAACTGAAATTAAAAAGTACCGGTTCGAGATAGCGCCTTCCAATCGCAAACAGGACATATATGATGCGCTCGACCGGTTTATTATCAATGAAAAATGTCCATTTTACAACTTCCCGGCTGGATTCCCTGCTTGCGGCGCAGGGACTGATTCCGGCCGCCATACAGGTTGAAACAACCGATTCGGCGGTATGGAATCCGGGCAGGGTCAGTCATGCATCTGTTTTCCGTCCTTCACTGGAAATAACCTGTCCGTTCAATATCCTGCAAAAACAGCAGTTCAGAGTTTCATACCGCTTAAATGTCTGGGCAATATATGAAAAAATGCTGCTCTCTTTAATCTGTTCGGCTATCCTCTCCATCCTGCTGATTTTCTGCCTGATATATCAGATAAATACTATTTTCAGGCAACAGCGCATAGAAGAATTAAGGAAGAGCTTTGTCTATACAATGATTCACGAGTTGAAACGGCCGATCACCGCACTTAAACTCTGCGTTTCCTTTATGAAAAACGAAAAGATGATGCAGGACAGGGAAATGAAAGAAGAAATCCTGCGAAACTCCCACAACGAACTGGAAAATCTTTCTTCCTGTTTTTCAAAATTAAGAGACGTCATGGCCGACGATCTGGAAAATATTCCATTAAACTTATCCACATTCAACCTTAAGGAACTGGTTAAGCATTGCATTGAGAAGCAAATCTTTCCGAATAACAGGGAAATTGATGTGAAAATTGACTTTGAAAACGACGAATTTGAGATTACAGCAGATAAAATGCACATCGCAAATATCCTTTACAATTTACTGGAAAACGCCGTCAAGTATTCGGAAGGACAAGCCGTCATCCGGATTGCCTGCCGTTCTGCCGGCGACAAGTACCGGCTGGAAGTTGAGGACAACGGACTGGGAATATCCGAAACGGAACGCAACTATGTCTTTGACCGGTTTTTCCGCAGCGCCAGTGTAACGGGGAAAAATATTCCCGGCATTGGCCTGGGACTTTTTTACGTCAGATTACTGGTTCGCGCGCACAAGGGAGACGTATCCCTGTTAAGCGCTCTGGGAAAAGGAAGCACATTCATTATGGAAATACCTAAGAAACAATGAGACGGAAAACGGTAATATTTCCAGACCATTAACGTTCAAATCACCTGTCTTCGTAAAATCCTGAACGGAGACAAGTCAATATCTATTGAATCCTTGAAGAAAAAGGGATACGTTTTGAGGGTGAAATGTTAAAAGTGTGTTGTTTGTCTTGTCG
>JAIRPX010000246.1 GCA_031256775.1 Dysgonamonadaceae bacterium | reverse complement strand
ACGGAATATGAAAGTCATTTTATGATTGGATTTTTACAAGGGAAAAAAATACAAAATGCCTATACAGACTTGTTTGACCAACAGGAAAAAATACTCGTCAAACGCGAATTTTCTATCGAAGCTCAAGCCGTTTTTGATGCCGGGCGCGAACTTTGGAAATACTATCACTCCTCTGTCTCCCCTCTCCAACATGGAGAGGGGGCGGGGGTGAGGTACAATGTAAACGCTTCACTTTACGACATTCGCGAATATTTTCAGGGCAGGAACGACAAAGGTAAAATGAACAGCAAATCGGACGACGAAAAATATAACGAACTTATCGGCGCTTTGCGCGAAAGTTTAGATATTCTGGCAAAGAAAATCGAGCCGAAAGTGTATGAATATGAGTTTTTAAAAGAATAAAGTTATTAAAATAATATACAAATGAAAATCAGTAAATTAAAAACATTTTTTTTCGTTTTGCCATGCTTTTTGTGTTTGATTGGCAATTCAACTTATGCGTCTTCGGTTATACAGCAGGAAATCAATTCAGGCTGGATGTTAAAACAGGTCAGGGGGAATAATTGGTATCCTGCAACAGTTCCTGGCGTTGTGCATACCGACTTGATGAATAACGGGATAATCGAAGATCCTTATTTTCGTTTGAACGAAAGGGGCGTTCAATGGGTGGATAAGGAGGACTGGGAGTATAAAACAACGCTTGCGGTTACTCAGGAAATCTTTGAAAAAGACAATATCGAATTGTATTTCAAAGGACTTGACACGTATGCCGACGTTTATTTGAACGACAGTCTTGTGTTGAAGGCAAACAATATGTTTCGCGAATGGCGAACAAATGTGAAACAGCTACTGCGGCTGGGAAACAATGAACTGCGGATATATTTTCATTCGCCGATTAAAATGGATATTCCAAAGTTTGATGCGATCAAGTATCAAATTGACGCAGGAAACGACCAGTCCGAAAATGGCGGGGTATTTAATAAAAAAGTCAGCGTTTTTGCCCGTAAAGCAGGCTATCACTACGGATGGGACTGGGGACCCCGTCTTGTAACCAGCGGCGTCTGGCGACCTGCATATATAGTCGGATGGAATAATGTCCGATTGGATAATATTTATTACCGCCAGGAAGAAATTAACGCTAAACAGGCGCAGATTAAGGCAATAGCCGAAATTGTAGCCGACAGGGACGGCGTTGTTGAATTAACGGTCAGTGCAGATGGCGTTAAAAATTCATGGACAAAAAACGCCAGCGTTAAGAAAGGGCGTAACACTGTTGAAATTCCTGTCACGCTGCAGAATCCCCGCCTGTGGTGGAGCAACGGTTTAGGCGAGGCTTACCGCTACCAGTTTACCGCTAAAGCCAGTATGAACGGCAATTCTGATATTAAAACCGATAAACTGGGACTTCGCAAGCTCGAAGTAATCAGGGATAAGGATGCCGCCGGAACAACTTTCTATTTCCGGCTGAATGGAGTGAATGTTTTCGCCAAGGGAGCCAACTATATTCCTCAGGATAATTTCCTGAACCGCGTAACCCCCGAAAGACATAAAAAAACGATTCTGGACGCTGTTAATGCAAATATGAATATGTTGCGCATCTGGGGAGGCGGTATATACGAGGACGATGTGTTCTATGATCTCTGCGACGAATACGGTATTATGATATGGCAGGATTTTATGTTTGCCTGCAGCACTTATCCTATGAATCCTGAAATGCTTGAAAATATCCACCAGGAAGCTGCCGACAATATTATTCGTCTGCGCAATCACGCCTGTATTGCCCTCTGGTGCGGAAACAATGAAAATCACACTGCGTGGTTTAACTGGGGATGGATATCGCGTTATGAAAAAATGGGCGTCCTGGCAGAGCTTCGTAAAGATTACAAAGATGTCTTTCACGATTTGCTTCCCCAGGCAGTGGAAAAATATGATCCTGTCAGATTTTACTGGCCCTCGTCGCCTTATGGAGGCAATCCCGATGCAAAATGCGAAACAGGACAGCCCAACTGGAATCCGAATGGCGACGCTCACTACTGGGGTGTATGGCACGGAAAGGATTCCATTGCTAACTTCAATGTAATCAAAGCCCGTTTTTTTTCTGAATATGGTTTTCAGTCGTTTCCGGAATACCAGTCAATTCTGAAATACGCCCCCGAAGAGCGTGATCATGATATTTATTCAGATGTAATGATGGCGCATCAGCGTGGCGGAAGCCATGCCAACAGGCTGATTGAATGGTATTTGCTGAACGAATACCGCAAACCGTTAAATTTCAAGTCTTTTCTTTATCTGGGACAGCTGTTGCAGGGCGATGCTATCCGTACAGCAATAGAAGCACATCGCAGGGATATGCCCTACTGCATGGGAACGCTTTTCTGGCAGCACAATGATTGCTGGCCTGTTGCATCATGGTCGAGCAGGGATTATTATGGACGCTGGAAAGCGCAGCATTATTTTTCACGGAAAGCTTACGGCGACATACTGGTTTCTCCGGTTGCTAAAGACAATAATATAGAGGTATATATAGTTTCCGACAGGTTGAAAGCCGTTAAGGGAAAATTATTTATTCGCGTTATGGATTTAAAAGGGAATATCCTGTCTAAATACGAAAAAAATGTCGTTTTACCGGCAAATACCAGCCAGTCGCAATTTTCAGTCGCAATTGAAAGTATTATAAAAGATAAGCGAAGAAACGAAATAGTTATCAATGCACGTTTTATTGAAAACGGTAAAACAGAAGCTGTTAGCGCCAATTATTTTCTTACGCGCTATAAAGACATTGATTTTCCAAAAACTGTTATTACCAAAAAAACGGCAATTGCTAAAGACGGATTTGATGTTACACTCGAAAGTAGCGTGTTTGCGCGCGGCGTTTTCCTCTGCATTGACGGTCTTGACAATTTCTTTTCCGACAATTATTTCGATTTGCTGCCCAACGAGCCGGTAACAATTCATGTAACCAGTTCCCTGAGTAAAGCGGAATTTGACAGGCAATTGCAGGTTATAAGCATAAGCGACGCATATTGATTTTAAAACAACAGAGTAAAGACGCGATTAATCTCGCGTCTTTACTTATAAAATAGTTCTACCAACATTTTATTATTTGGAAATAACAGGCAGCAATGTAAAATTTGCTCGTCGAACAAAAAAAAGCTATCTTTGCAACAAAACATCAAAAATTTATGAATACTTCAAAATATAAACGTCTGCCTTACAGCATGTCCAATTTTGGATGGCTGATAACCGAAAACTATGCTTACGTCGATAAAACGCGGTTTATTGAGATGATGGAAAAAGAAGCTAACAGAAATCACTTCTTCATTCGCCCACGCAAATTCGGCAAGAGCCTGTTTTTTTCGATGCTTTCGTATTATTACGACATAAATCTGAAAGAAGATTTTGAGAAATATTTTGGCGAACTTTATATCGGTAAAAATTCCACTTCGCAGCGCAACAGCTATGCCATGTTGACATTCGATTTTTCAGGGTTAGATACGTCAGGAGAAGAAGAATTTAAAAAATCGTTTTCTTTTGAAGTACAGGAATCTGTACGTCTTTTTTTGAACCTGAACACTGCTGTTTTCTCTAATGCAGAAGTATTGATAAAAAAGATTGATGAATTGCAGTTAGGTTTAGGTGCACTTAAAATGGCTTTTGACGAGGCAAAAAAAAACGATGTTAAAATTTTCGTTATCATCGACGAATACGATCATTTTGCCAACGATCTGATAGCGATGGGTGAATATAGCGGTAAAGATTTCTACAAAAAGATGGTAGCTGCCAACGGATTAGTTCGCGATTTTTACGAAAGGATAAAGGATGCTACGAAAACGTCGGTTCACCGGACGTTTATCACCGGTATCTCGCCCGTGATGCTCGACGACCTCACAAGCGGCTACAATATTGCCCAAATTCTCACACTCAGCTCAAAATACAACGAAATGATGGGATTCACGCAGAAGGAAGTGGACTGGCTGCGGGACGTAACAGGCGTTAATCCGGAACTTATAACCGTTGACATGGAAAAGTACTACAATGGCTATCTGTTTAATGCAGAAGGAGAAAACCGCGTTTACAATCCGGCGATGGTTCTGTATTTTTTTAATCAGATATTAGACCATGGCAGACCTCCGAAGAATATTATAGACCTGAATT
>JAIRPX010000171.1 GCA_031256775.1 Dysgonamonadaceae bacterium | reverse complement strand
TTTTTTCCGTTGCCATAGCGTAACTCGCTGATTACTTCTCTCTCTCTCTCTCTCTCTCTCTCTCTCTCTCTCTCTCTCTCTCTCTGTAAAAATTAAACTGAACATACAAAACAGGCTTGACGATAACTTTTCCCGAATATTCCTTATTTCACTGCAATAACTTGTCCACATAATTTTTATAGTTTAGTACGCTTTTCCTTTAACTTTTATTACACACTAATTAGTTTTAATTTCAGGCGCAAAGATACAGGATTTTTCTTTAACTGTTCAAAAAAAATCTGACATTAAATAAATTGTCTTTTTTACTCTGCTTTAAACTGTTGAAAAACAAAAAATTATATAAAGTTAATTTTTTCGCGTAACCAGTGTTTCAACCCGTTTATAATTGACAGTTTCCACTTTCCTCAAAGTAAAAAAATATTCTGCGTGAATTTTATCTGTCCAGCTTCCGTATAACAGAAAGTTCTGTATATCTGGCAATAGCGTTTATATCCATACCATTTTTCAGCATTTTCTACCGAGCGATGCATCTCTACAAGATGCTGCCGTAGCTTTAAAATTTCTCTTTTTATTAGAGTTTATGTAAATTTAAATATGCTATTTGAAAGCATATATCTGGCTGAAAGCCAGAATTTTCATAACCGACGGTCAACGACCGTCGGAAGAAACAGTCCGACGATAACGCTGCCTGTAAAGGCAGAACCCTGTGGATCAGAAAATATCAAGTTCTGGCTTTCAGCCAGTTATTGGGGATTATGTTTGTCCGTATGTCGTTTGACATACGGTTATGAAAATTCTGGCTTTCAGCCAGTATATACTCAAATAAATTTACATAAACTCTATTGTCTCATTTTTTGGTATATCATTTTGAACACCCTACCCCTTACCCCGTTACCCTCCAAACCTGCCCTGAAAAACGGAAACACAAGGCATAGAAACTTATTTAACACCTACTTAACTGAAATGTCATCAACAAACGGTTACTTTGCCGAAAATTATTTATGAGATGAATATACATTTTCAAGAAGAATTGAAGACAGAACTTGACAGGTTTCTAACTGCTCAGGAATCAAGGTTCGACAGCGACAATACGCTGAAAATCGACCTGCACTGCCACGATTACAACAGCGACGTTCCCGACGAGCTGATTGGTCGTATTCTGCGTGTTCCCGAAACCTGGGTTTCCAGCGAGCGGCTGATTGAAGAACTCGAAAAAAACGGGTGCGACGCCCTGACCATAACCAATCACAACAATGCGCGTTCGTGCTACATACAGCAGGACAGGGGCGTTGATGTGCTGACTGCCGCCGAGTTCAGCTGTCTGGTTCCCGATTTCAATATCGGAATACACGTTTTGACATACGGATTTACTCCCGAACAGGAAGTCCGGCTCAATAAACTGAGAAAGAACATATACAGTTTTCAGGAATATGCGCGGCAACACAATATACCTACTGTCTGGGCGCATCCGCTGTATCATTATTCCGTCAAAAAAATGCCTCCCAAAGAATTTTTCGACAAAATGCTGTTGCTGTTCGAGCGTTTTGAAACGCTGAACGGGCAGCGCGATTCATGGCAAAACATGCTGGTCAGGGAATGGACGGGGCAGGTTAATAACGAGATTATAGACCTGTATGCTAAAAAATTCGGTATTGACCCGACGGTTTACTGCGTCAATCCGTACAAAAAATCGCTAACCGGCGGCTCGGACAGCCATACGGGGATTTTTGCCGGTTTGACAGGCTCGTATCTATATTTGCCAGACCTGCAAAACCGGCTGAAAACGACTGCAAGATCCGCGCTGGCGCTCGAAGCAATACGCAGTGGCGACATTGCCCCTTTCGGCGCTCATCAGAATACCGAAAAACTGACTATCACGTTTTTAAACTACGTCTGCCAGATTGCTCTGAATTACAGAGATCCCGGACTTGTCCGAATGTTGCTGCACAAGGGCGACATGCAGGATAAAATCATATCGCTTTTTGCATCGAACGTTTTCAGCGAAGTGCAGAAACATAAAGTAACAATGTCCTTTGTACGACTGTTTTACAATTGCATGATGGGCGAGAAGCCTCCGTTTTTCAAAAAACTGCTTTTGCCATCGCATTATCGTCCCGTTTTCGACGAAGCAGTAAAAATAGCGGAAGCCGGCGGCGAAAACATGGACGCCGAATATTACCGTTCCATTCTCTCAATCAACAGTCAGATTAACAGGTTGCTGGCTGAGCGGCTTGCAGGGAAGATTGCAAACCTGCATATAGAAGAAAAAACAGGCAAACTTTCGCTCGAATCGGTAATCGAAGATTTGGAACTGCCGTCAAGCATACGGTATTACGTTGACAGAAAAGAAAACGGCGCTTCGATTGACATATCGAAGTTTCTCGACGGGCTTTCGTTTCCGTTTTTTGCATCACTGTTTATACTTGCTGCGCATTTTACGAGCGCAAAGACCATGTTCAACACCCGTCCGTTTCTGCGTAAATTTTCCAGACAGCTGGGAAAATTTGAACCGCCAAAACGTATCCTGTGGCTGACCGACACGTTCGGAGACAAAAACGGAGTTTCAATGTTTCTGCAACAGATGCACAGGCAAATTAAAGAACGCAGTCTGCCAATAGACATCATAACATGCAGCAGCACGGTACAGCCTGACAGTAACCTGATAGCGTTGAAACCGGTGTCCGAATTTGAAATTCCCTTTTACAGAGAACAGAATATCTGTATTCCAAATTTTGTTGAGCTTCACAATTTGTTTCTGAAAGGAGAGTACGATCGCATAATCTGTTCAACCGAAGGCATTATGGGAATGTGCGCCCTGTACCTCAAACATGCTTACAGCGTCGAAGCCAGTTTTTACATGCACACCGATTGGCTGATGTTTGCCCGCAAGGTTCTTAATATCACAGGACATAATCTTGACAGAGTTCGGCGTCTGCTACGTTTTTTCTACAAATCTTTCGACAGGGTACTGGTACTCAACTCAGACCAGAAAAAATGGCTGACAGGACGCGACATGAATCTTGCTCCCGAAAGCGTCTGCCAAACGGCGCACTGGGCTAATCCCTGTTTTTCCCCTCATAAAAAAGACAGTATGGAAATGTTCGGTCTTAAAAACGGCGAACATGTCTTGCTGTATGCCGGACGGGTCAGCGTGGAAAAAGGCGTGCTGGAACTTCCCGACATTTACCGAAAAGTAAAAACGGCGCTCAAAAACGTCAGAATTGTGATTGCAGGGAACGGTCCCGCACAGGAACAGCTACGGAAAGAAATACCCGACGGCATTTTTATCGACTGGGTCGAACAGTCGAAACTGTCAGCCGTATATTCGTCGGCAGACCTGCTGCTGCTGCCATCAAAATTCGACACATTCTGCAACGCCGTACTCGAAGCGTTAAGCTGCGGGCTGCCCGTCGTGGCGTATAACAGCAAGGGTCCAAAGGATATAATAATTAACGGACAGTGCGGATATTTGGTCGGCAGCATGAACGAAATGGCTGCAAAAACCGTTCAATACCTGCAATCGGACACAAAAACTCTGTTCAGAACTGCCGCAGTCGAGCGGGCAAAAAACTACGACGCGGAAATTATTATCAGCAAACTGCTGGATTCTGTCGGAATGAATGATGAATGTTAATAAATTTACAGAATTGTATAATATACATAAATTATGCGAATCAGAAGTAAAAATGTCCTGAAAGGGCTTATATCAAAAAACAAGCTATGCAGACAAAACAAGACAGAAATAAGACAAAAGGCACAGTTACAAACATATAACTTGCTTTTTCGACAGTTTTTCGGCTTGGGGTACAGACATAAAAAAGACATAAATGGACACAGTTTGCACCCTAAATCGTACCCCATCAAAAATGCAGACAAAGAGGGTGCAAATTTGTCCGAAATTGGCCGACAACTGTCTGATATTGTCTATGTTGCATGAAACTCGAATTGAGATTAATAAATTAATTTTGTAATTAAAATTTTGAGTAAATGCGAAGCACGTTTAAGGTACTCTTTTTCCTGAAAAGAGACAAGCAAAAAACCAACGGTTCGGTTCCACTCTATTGCCGGATAACCGTTGACGGTCAGGAAGCGCGTTTTGGAATGAAATGCGATGTTAATCCCAAAATCTGGGATGTGAAAGCGGGTAAAGTAACAGGGCGAACGGCAGAAGCCGTCAAAATCAACACCCTTGTTGAAAACGTCAAGGCAGGGATATACAAGGTATATCGCGAGTTGCAGGAACGCGACAATTATGTTACTGCCGAAAAAATCAAGAATGTTTTCCTTGGCATAGAGCAGAAACAGCAAACCTTGCTGGAACTGTTCGACTGGCACAATAAGGAAAGGAAACTGCAAATTGATGTGAACCTGAGTAAATCCACTTATTCCAAGTATTGCACAGTACGGCAGGTTGTGTCCGATTTCATTCTGTACAAATACAATTTACACGATGTTCCTGTTAAAGAAGTTAATCAACAGTTCCTTAGCGATTTGGAAATATATCTTTTTGGCGTACATGAGTATTCAAAAAACACAGTCGTTACCATGATGAAAAAGCTCCGGCATATCATTGAAATAGCTCTGAACAAGGAATGGATTTACCGAAATCCGTTCAAGGAGTTTAAACTGCAATGGCAAAAAGTGGACAGGGGCTATTTAACGCAGTCTGAAATCGAAACGATGATTGATTTCCGGTTTGAAGACATGAGGATGGAAAAAGCCCGCGACATCTTTATCTTCTGTGCGTTTACAGGATTGGCGCACACCGACGTAAAGCATTTGACAAACGATCATATACAACCATCTTTCGACGGTAAACTGTGGATACGCGGCAAGCGTATGAAAACAGATACTGAATATAACATTCCGGTATTAAATATTCCAAAAATGATTCTTGAAAAATACAGAGGGCAGACAAAAGGCAATTTAGTTCTTCCGATTTTCGACATTATGACCTATAATACTTTGCTGAAAAAAGTAGCGAAGATGTGCGGAATAAATAAAAACGTTTCTTCGCACCTCGCCCGCCATACCTTTGCCACTCTGACCCTTACAAAAGGCGTATCCATCGAGAGCGTGAGCAAAATGCTTGGACATACCAATATACAGACAACGCAGATTTACGCCCGCGTTACTGATAAAAAAATCGGCAATGAAATGAGCGCGTTTGCCGGAAATGTCAGGAAACTGGATATGAAGATGCAAACCACACAGAATCAAAATGAGGTAAGCATTGGCAGCATTATCAGCACGTTAAAAATAGCGTCGGGCAGAGCGTCGGATGCTATTTGGGAAAACCTTACAACAAAAGTGTGGGATAAACTTTCAGGCATCGAGCGTCAGACCTTTGTGTCGGAAACGGAAAACATGAAAAGCAAGCCTAAAACGTATCGTGATTTTTACGTGGTTTTAATGGATTATTTTCTGAATAATCTGGAAAATCAAGACGACAGTCATACGCTTGGATAATGAATTTACAAAAGAAATAAAATCAAATTTATAAACATACAATCATGGAAACAGGAAGCATAAAAATCATCAATGAAGAAGGCAAAACGCCTTCGGTAGAAGCCGAATTGGTAAGCAATAATCTGTGGATAAACAAATACGAAATCGCAAAACTTTTCAATTGTTTTCCGCAAAAAGTGGAAGCCAATCTTCGCAGCATCTTCAAATCCCGTTTGCTTTGGGAAGAAGATTGTACATACAATCACAGGCACACTTACAAAGGTGTTGAAAGACAATGTATTTATTACAATATGGACGTCCTTATATTTTTGAGTTATCGGATAGGAACATTTGAAACGCGGATTTTCAGGGAATTTATTAATGATTCTTTTCGGCAACATCTTAAAAAGAAAGATAAACCGAAAAATTATAAAATCATCTGGATTGCGCCTCCATGCTATAACTGATTATTAATGAATTAATTATTTTAGCCCGATTCAATGTCGGGCTTTTTTATTTTGTGCCTGCAACACGCTTTTTGTTGCACTGCAAAGCAAGTTTCGGCACGGCAGGGCAAGAGTTCATGCAGCGGCAGAACACTTGCGAGCTTCGGCTTTAAGCCTCACATTCAACAGTATAAACTGCTGTATTTTTTCTTCGTTTCGTTTATCATATACATTCCTCAATTATTATGTCATCCGCCGCACCGGTCGTTGATGTTATCTGCGACAAAAGTGTTTACGGCGTCTTAACGGTCAGTAAAGGTCAAGCCGCAAGCGGTTTAGCGAAAAATCTTCCTCTTTCCCTTCGGGCGAGCGTATTTTGTCGCTAAAACCTTGACTGACCTGCCGACTACACCCAAAATTGTCTTGAAACATCAACGACCGGTGCGACGGATGACGCATGAAAAAAAAAGTCATGTATATGCGAAACGAAGAAAAAATAAAAAAACATAACTCCCTCAGCTCAAAATTCTACATAAAATTGGGGTTGTGGATAGCGGGTTTGGCAATAATTGCAGGGTTTGTTTGGGCTTGCGGTGCGACTTTTTGGACGATAGCAGGCATATATCTCGGCTACATACTTTTGAGGCTTGTATTACGTTTAATCGGGCTTGTCCTTTGGCTTGTATTTACAGTAATCGCGATTATTATTTTGACAGCAATTATTTCATTATTAATATTTTAATTTTTATAATTATGGGACAGACATTTGAAACAAAAATCAATCAAATCATCACGGTATTAATGGAATTGGAAGCCAAAGGATGCCACAAGTGTTTTTTCGAGTACGTAAACGGCTTGGTTTGCGTAAAAATTTACAGAAACGAAGTCGGCAGGGAAAATATTGTATATGAAAGGACAATCAACCCGATACAGGAACAGGCGCAGTTGGACAAGGTATTCAATTTCATGGAAAACCTGAAATTGCATGTAAAAACAACCTCATTCCAATGTTACAGGCGGGATTTTGTAAAAGGCAAAATATCCGGCGAATGGGAAAAGACAAGACCTGCATTTGAGTTTGGCAAAAATGCAATGCAATCCATGCTGATAGACGGTTCGGGATATTATATCGACGACCCTGATAATAAATTGCAGTATTTCGTGGATTTGAAACATGAAAATGAAACAGATATGTAAGTATTAACAGGGGGTTGGGAACATTCCCGCTCCCACAAAAAATTAAAAAATATGAACACACAGGAAAATTCAATCAATCAAAACGGATGTTCCGTTTGCAAGGCAGGCGAAGAAAAATATACCAAATGCGTTTTGGGCGCATTTTGGGGAAGAATTTATTATCAGTACGATTACCGCCACAAAGACGGCGAACTGTTTTCAACGCTGAAAGAAACTTTGGACGAGTGCCGAGCCGAGCGGGATAAGTGGTTGCAGGCGAAAAATCGCAAACGCCTTTTTCCAAGCATCATACAACGGATAGAGGCAGGCAAACGCCTGACAAAAAGCGAAATGGCGTACCAAATCGGGCATATTGAGCCGTATAGCAGTATGGCGATAAGTTGGGACTTTTTCAAGCGAGATGAAATTGTAGAAACATTCAACAAAATGTTTGGAACAGGGATAAAATAGTATCAACATGGGGGCGGGGAACATCCCGTCCCCGCTTTCAGTGAGCTTAAAGCGGTAAAAAAGAAACAAAAAACCGTTTCTAAAATTCCTGATTATTGAGATTTTCTTCCCCTAATTTTCCGCAAAAATACAGGAGATACCGGAGACAAGTAGCAAGGTCAGGCCTCCTGTTTTGCGAAAAATCTCCACTCCTTTCGGGTAGTATTTTTCACAAAAACCTTGCATGAAGTCCGTTATTTCCTGTTTTGGAAAAGCAAAAAATTATTGTCGAATCATTAAAATTTTTGCTTTATGAAAGTGAATTATTTCAACATTCCTGAAATTACAGTATCTTACAAGGATAATGTAAAGGCTTCGGAGAGAGCCGTTGTCAAAAGTTTGGCTGACGCTGCAAAAATATTGTCGGTAGCCTTTGAAAATTGCATGGAACACCATGAGGAAGCCTACGTCCTGTTCCTTAACAGAGCTAACCGCGTTCTCGGTATTTCGTGCATCTCGAAAGGCGGGATAAGCGGCACGGTTGTTGATGTGCGGATTATCCTGCAAACGGCGTTAAAAGTATCGGCGTCGGCACTGATGCTTTCGCACAATCATCCGAGCGGCAGCACAAAACCAAGCCGCGAGGATATAACACTGACCCAAACTATACAAAAAGGCTGCGAAGCCGTAGGCATACAACTGTTAGACCATGTGGTTATGACAAGCGAAAGTTACATGAGCTTCGCGGATGAAGGGCTTTTATAGCTCTTTCTTTTGGTCGAAAACACGATACATTCCATTAATATACATTACCTTTGCACCCAAAAGTTAAATGAATGAATACAAACGTAAAATTAGAAAAGTGGCAGGCCGCTCAAAAGCGACACAGGTTATCGGATAAACATGTGCAAATGGCGCGAGAATTAGGTTTAAACCCTGACAAATTGGGCAAAATAGACAACCACAAGCAGGAAACATGGAAAGCCCCTCTGCCTCAATTCATCGAAGAAATCTATTTCAAACGCTATAAAAAGACAGAGCCGGCTGTTGTGAAATCCATAAAGGAACAATTGGCTGACGAAAAAAAGAAAAAGGAGCAACGGAAAAAGGCAAAAGAACAGAAGCAAAAGGAACAAACGTCTTTGAATCCTGCCAATGACGGCGATAATATTATTCAGGATATAAATTCATGAAAAATATGATAGAGAGGAAAACAACATGTCTTTTCGTATCATTTCATATTCTCAATTTCCTTCCCGCTTCTTGTTTCGGGTTTTTGTGTTCCGTTAGCTATAGAAAGTTTTTTGAAATACGCAAATCTTTTCGTACTTTTGTCGCGCAATTTTAAACGTATTTGCTTATGCTATAGAAAATACATAGATATATAAAATGTTGGAATTGAGGAATATACATAAAAAATTCGGCGATGTCCGAGTGCTGAACGGGGTAAATCTTCGTTTAGAGAAAGGTTTTGTATATACCCTCAAAGGCGGTAACGGGTCGGGAAAAACGACTTTACTCAATATTATTTCCGGTTTTCTTGCTCCGACGGAAGGCGTTGTGAAATTTAAAGGAAAGAAAATCGCAAAATTTGCGCCTTACCGCGTAAACCGTTTGGGTATCGGGCGTACTTTTCAGGATTTGCGGCTTGCAATGCAAATGACTGTTTATGAAAATATTTTGCTGGCGCTGGAAAAGAAAATGTTTGGTTTTGCAACCGCAGAGGACGCAGAGAAAAATCGTGTAAATGAAATTCTGGAACAAGTCTCTTTGACAGAAAAGCGCAATGAATTGGCAGGCGAAATATCCTACGGACAGCAAAAATTGCTGACAATCGGCTGCTGCATAGCCAATAACGCCGATTTGTTGCTGATAGATGAGCCGGTAGCGGGCATCGACAAAGACAATATGCTGAAAATCATTTTGCTTGTCAGGCAATTGAAGCAAAGCGGCAAAACGATTCTGCAAATTGAACACAATCCCGCTTATATTGAGGCAACAAGCGATTCTGTTTTACAAATGGAAAAAGGAGTAATTGTATGCTTAAAGTAAGACACATAACCACAGGTTACGGCAAAAAGCAGGCGCTGACCGATGTTTCGTTTGAAGTGGCGAAAGGCAAAATAGCACTGCTCACAGGCGGCAACGGTTCAGGCAAAAGCACGGTGCTGAAAGCAATATACGGTTTGTTGAAACCTTGGAGTATCAACCACAGAGAACACGAAGAACACAGAGAAAAATTAACTTCCGCGTCTTCCGCGCCCTCTGTGGTTGAAAAAGGCAAAGTACTTTTTGAAGGAAACGACATAACCGCCCTGCCCGTTTCAGAAATGATACGGCGCGGAATTGTCTATATGCCGCAGAAAAAGAATGTGTTTGAGGAATTTACGGTAGAAGAAAACCTGCAAACTTCGGCAGGCATTTATTCCGGACAGGAAGCAAAAGAGCGAATGAAAAAAGTATTTGAAATTTTGCCCATGCTCGAAACGATGCGGAAACGCACGCCCTTTCATTTAAGCGGCGGCGAAAAACAGTTGCTTGCTTTTGGCAATGTGCTGGTACATTCGCCGAAGTTGATTTTACTGGATGAACCGTTTGCAGGCGTTGACGTTGCAAATTCGGAAATTCTGCGGAATTGCATTGCCGGTTTGAACGGAAAAGGAGTAACATTTATCATTGTCGAACACAAGCGGCAGCTGCTCGACAGCATTGTGAATCAGGTAATTGAACTGGAATTGGGAACACTGAAACAAAATATTGACTATGGACAAAACAATTGAAAAAACAAACGCCAACCCAAAGCCGTACCGCGAACTGGTACAGCAGATTTCCACCGAGTTCGAGCAGGGACAGCGGCGGGCAATGGCGGCAGTTCACAGTTGCCTCGTCGATACCTACTGGAAAATCGGGCAACACATTGTGGAGTTTGAGCAACAGGGCAAAGAAAAAGCCGTTTACGGTTCCGCCCTGCTCGAAAACCTTTCGCGCGACCTGAAACTGCTGCACGGAAAAGGTTTTAGCCGAAGTAATATACAGAGAATGAGGCAGTTTTACCTGATGTATCCAATTTGTGCGACGCCGTCGCACAAATTGAGCTGGTCGCATATCGTGGAAATTTTGAAGATTGAAGACGACCTTGAACGCAGTTTTTACGAAAAGCAGACGGAAATTGAAAAATGGTCGGTTGCCGAACTCAAACGACAAAAGGATTCCGGTTTGTTCCTGCGGCTGGCGCTGTCGAAAGAAAAGGAAAAGGTATTGCAGCTGGCAAAACGCGGACAAATAATCGAATCGCCCGAAGACGTGGTGAAAGACGTGTATGTATTTGAATTTCTGAAAATTCCAGAACCATACAATCTTTCGGAAACCGAACTCGAAACGCGCCTTTTAGACAATTTGCAGTCGTTTCTGCTCGAACTCGGCAAAGGTTTTACCTTTGTTGCGCGGCAATTCAGAATGACGCTCAACAACGCGCCCTACCGCGTCGATTTGGTGTTTTATCACCGAATACTTCGCTGCTTTGTGCTTATCGACCTGAAAATAAGGGAAGTGAAGCACAACGACATCGGGCAGATGAACATGTATATGGGCTATTTTGCCAACGAGGAAAACGTCGAAGGCGACAATCCGCCCGTTGGCATTATCCTCTCGAAAGAAAAGGACGAACTTCTGGTTGAATACGCCACTTACGGAATGAACAGCCAGCTTTTCGTCTCTAAATATCAGCTGTACCTGCCCGACAGGGAAGAACTGAAACGGCTTATTTACAGTCAGCTGGAAATGGAAAAAGAATATGAATCAATAAATAAAAATAATTCAAAATGAGAAAAATTTCAATTACAATCGGAGTGATTGCGGCAGTGGCAATCGGAGTGTTTGTTTATCTGAATAATGCGGCTAAACAACAGGAATTTGTGAAAATTGGCGCTATTTTGCCTTTAAGTGGCGACCTTGCAAAATATGGTCAAAGTGGTAAAAATGCGATAGATATTGCCATTGAAGAATACAATGTTCATAATGAAAGAAAAGTCGTTATGATTTATGAAGATGATAAAGGCGAAACAAAAACTGCTATAAATGCTATCAATAAATTGATAACAGTAGATAATATTAGAATGATTGTGGGTGCTATGCCAAGTTCAAACACTTTAGCGATAGCACCAATTGCCGAAAAAAACAGAGTTGTTTTGATTTCTCCAACTTCCACCGCAAGTGCCGTAAGAGATGCAGGTGATTATATATTTAGGGTATGCGTGTCTGATGAATTAGAGGGAAAATCTATGGCAGATTACTTGATAAATAATTATACACCTAATAATATAGGAATTTTATACATAAACAACGATTATGGAGTAGGATTAGCTAAAGATTTTGAAAATGAAATCATACAACACGGAGGAACCATTAAAGAAAAGATTGGTTATATAGAGGGTGCAACGGATTTTAGAACTATAATAAGCAAATTTCAAAAATCAAAAATAGAGATATTGTATGTTGTGGCTTATAAGGAACAAAATTATTTCTTTGCACAATGTGCACAAATGAATTACAAACCACTCTTTACTGGTGGAACAATGATAGAAGACCCAGATTTAATCAATGCCGTAAAAGATTTTGCAAATGGAATATTATATACATACAGGAGTTATAACCCGCAAAGCCATAATGTAATCACAAAAAAATTTGTAGAAGCATATCAATTAAAATATGGTGTATTGCCAGACTTTTATGCGGCAGCTAATTATGATGCAATTAGTGTAGCCCTTTCTTGTGTGAAAAATATCAAAACTGCTGGAGAAACTAATTTTAAAGATTTTATTTATCAAATAAAAGATATGAATGGAGTTACAGGAAAGATTAGTTTTGACGAAAAAGGAGATGTTATTCAAAGTTTTGGAATTAAAAAAATCGAAAATGGTCAGTTTCTATATATAAAATGATGAACATTTATGAGTAATTTTAAAAGAATAATAAGCAAGTATCAACTTTTTGTTATTGACAAGTGGTTTTTTGTTGGATTTTTGGGTGGTTTTATTTTAAAAATCATCGTCCTTTTATTTGAAGGGTTTAAAGATAATAAAATTAGCTATGAGTTCTCTAAATTAAGTACAGACTTATATTATTTGTTTATTTGGGCTATTGTCGGTGCTTTTATTTTACCGCTTGTTAAATCAATCAAGTTATTTATAAAAATAAAGAAATATCCTAAACAAACTCAAATTAATTATCATTCTGTTTTAAACCAAATAGGCGATTTATGCTTTAACGATAATAAAGAAGAATTTGAGAAAACAATAACATATCTTTCTTTTTTGAGAGATAAAAATATTCTTAGTAATAATTCGGCTATTATAGCTTTTAATCCAAATGATAATGCGATAAATTCACTTTACGATGTAAATGCTCTTATCTCATTTACAAATGCACATCCATTAGAATGGCTTCATCCGACATTTGATTTTTATTTATTAAATAATTATATACTAAGCCTTCATAAAGAGAATAAAAAATATCCCAAAGCGCCTTCTATATGTAGTGATAGAGCAGATACTAAATATCAAACATATAAATCAAATCAAAATGAAATATTGAGACAACTGCAAAAATCTACTTATTATAATTTAAACTTTTCAAACAGATTTTATTTTCTTTCTTTAGACGATATAAAACAAAATGCAACCTTTATTTCTAATCTAATAAGTGGACACGAATTATGTGGATGCAATTTGTATTTAATTGATTCCTCAAAATATAAATTTGTAGATATAGAAAACGATAATAAGGAATTGTTTTTATTTTTATCTTCTACAAACTTTAAGAATAGATTTGATCATAGTGCATATATTAGAAAAACTATAGATTTTGCTATAAGTATAGATAATAACCAGCAGATTTCCCCTACTACTGTATTTGACTGGAGTATGCCTACACAAGAAAACAACAAACTTTCTATTTTATATAAGAGCAAAACCGGCTTTGGCGTTTCTGCTTTAAGTTCTGCCGATAAAGCATTATTTGACAATTTTTTATGCAGTTTATGCAAAAAAATAATTGAAGAATCAGATTACTTGTTTAATATTGATGATTTAATGAATAATGGTATTTTACAACGAAATAATGCACAATTTCATATTTCATTCAAATAGTAAATAAATATTACATGACCAATATATTGCAAGATACTGTAATCAGTAAAAAAATAGACAAAGAACTATTAGACATTCTACTTTCTGATAAAATAGATGGTGCTTTGTTTTCCTTTATATCTTCTTTTTATTCCCTGAAGTCGTGGAATAGCGATGACTTATTTGACATATATAATCTATTGAAAAAGTCAAATTCTTCTTTGCAACAATACAATAATTGGGATTCAATAGCAATAACAGCCACTGGTGGTGAATTAAATACAAGAACTTTGTATGTTACTCCTATAATTGCTTTTATTTTGTCTATCTATAAACCGACTTTTTTACAGGGGAATAAAGCTATTACCGGATGTGGATGTGGTAATTTTGCAGAAGCTGATATAATGAATATGTTAGGTATAAAAATGACAACAGCAACTAATGCATTGTATATTCTTCAAGAAGACAATTTGGCTTTCCTTCATGCTCTTATTTATCATTCTATATTAAAAAAATACCATGAAATACGTGCATGTCTTGGTTTTAGGGATATTTTTAAAGTTGCTTCAACTTTAGCAGACCCATATTCATCTTCAAATCTCTTTTTATGTGTTTATTCTGAAGAGCAACTTAAATACAGTGCATCCATTTTATCAAAACGCAATACAACGCACAGTATTATTGTAACAGGATTAGACGGCATTGATGAAGCTTCTTTGAAAGGAAAATCAAAACTTGCAGATATAAAAGGTGATAAAATTGAATATATTGATTTTTATCCTGAAGATTATGGTTTTCACAGTATTAATTCTTTATCTGAAATAGGTAGTGTGCCTGATTTGACAACAGAGTGTAATACAATTATTGATATTCTAAAAAATGAGGAACAAGGAAATAAAACTCAACTTTGTATTTTAAACGCTGGTATAGCATTATATGCGGCAGATGTTACTCAATCTATAGGTGAAGGGATTAATCTTGCAAGAAAAACGATTGAATCTGGAGATGTTTATAAAAAATATTTATCTCTTATCCGTAAGTAATAATATGCAAATCATAACTAACATATTAATCCACTTTTCTATAATTTTACTTATTGTAATTAGCTTTAGTGTAGTCTATTACCCCACCCGCTTTTTCCATATCGCCCACGCCGCCACCCTAACCTTTTCCGCCTATTTCACCTACCTTTTCGCAATCCAACTGCATTTCCCTGTGTGGCTGGCAGTTCCGTTAGCCATAATTTGCGCCACCGCCGCAGGAATGTTATCCGAAATAGCCCTCTACAAACCCTTGCGCAAGCGCAACGCCTCGCCAATGATACTGATGATTGCTTCGCTGGGACTTTACACCGTCCTGCAAAACGTGATTTCAATGCTTTGGGGCGACGATACCAAAAGCGTGCGCACGGGCGAAATCAAAGTCGGACACGAGTTTTTCGGGGCGTACATTACCGATATTCAGATTACGACGATTGTTGTTTGCACGGCATTGTTCGCGGCTTGCGTGCTGATGATGAAATACAGCCGTATCGGGCGGAATATCCGAGCCGTGGCAAGCAATCCCGAATTAAGCAATATCGTCGGGATACATTCCGACAGGGTTATTCTGCGTGCATTCGGTATCGGCTCTGCGCTGGCGGCAGTTGCCGGAATTTTAATCGCTTTCGATACGGATATGACCCCGACAATGGGTTTCAGTTGGCTGCTCTACGGCGTGGTGGCAATGATTATCGGCGGCGTAGGCAGTAATTGGGGATTAGTGGGCGGCGCACTGCTTTTGGCAACAGCGCAACATCTGGCGGCTTACTACATTGGCAGTCAGTGGATGGACGCTGTTGCGTATATTATCCTGATTTTGTTTTTGATAGCCAAGCCGCTCGGCTTCAGCGGCAAACGATTAAAGAAAATAGAAATTTAGCATTATGGAATACCTGTTACATTTATTGATATTAGTCGGCATTTATATAATGCTTGCGCAAAGTTTAAATCTTTCGGCAGGTTTCGGCGGAATGATTTCGCTGGCGCACGCAGGATTTTACGGCGTGGGCGCATATACAGCCGCCCTGCTTGCAGTCAATTATCAGGCGCCGTTTTTGATAACATTGCCGGTTGCCATGATTTTAAGCGGACTTTTGGCGTTGATTGTTTCCGCCATAGCCCTGCGCACGATTGACGACTATTTTATTATTTGCACACTGGGGATACAGGTTGTTGTCTTTTCACTGATGAATAATAGGATGTCGCTCACCAGAGGACCGCTCGGCATTCCCGGTATTCCGGGCATTTCGCTTTTTGGCGTTGAAATAGCAAGCAAATGGGCGTTTTTGCTTTTAACGCTTGTCTTTGTCGTTTTGACATTTTTATCCCTGAAAAAACTGACCGGCTCCGCGTTTGGGCGCACTTTGCGGGCATTGAGCGAAGACGAGATTTTTACGCAGTCTTTGGGAAAGAACGTGTATATGACCAAAGTCGTAGCTTTCACAACCGGCGCAATGCTTGCCGCCGTTCCGGGAATGCTTTATGCTCATTATATCAGCTACATAGACCCTACAAGTTTTACGGTAGATGAATCTATTTTTATCCTTTCCATTGTGATTATCGGCGGGATGCGGAATTTGCGGGGAAGCGTCGCAGCGGCTGCTTTTCTCGTATTTTTGCCCGAAATTCTGCGTTTTGTCGGTATGCCGAACTCCATTGCCGCCAACATGCGACAAATTATTTACGGCGGGGTGTTAATTTTTACGATGTTCCGGTACAGTCGCGGATTTGTCGTAGAAAAAAACAGTCATAGAAAATCATGCTGATAATGAGGATAATAAAATTATAAAATAAATAAAAGAGCAAATGGCTGACGAAAAAAGAAAAAGTTTCATATTTTCAATTTTCTTCCAGCCTCCTGTTTCGGTTTTTTGTGTTCCGTTTGCAGGGAAGGAAAGCGTTCCCTAATGAATTTTGATACCTTCTCATCCGCATTTGGACTTTGCAGCGACATCCGGCAAAGGTCTTTCGTCAATAGCTTTTCGGGAACAAGCTGAATACAATACGCATCGGCTTTAACTGCGTTCTGCGCCATTTGCGCATCGCGAATATCCGCAAAGCTGTACAGCACAAACGCCGGAGTGTCTTTGGAAAATTTTTGTATGCCTTCCTTTTGAACGTCATGATAGGGAATGTGAGGCAAAACCGTGCAGTCCACATTTTTAGAGTTCAGGGCGGCGCGGCATATTCCCTTATTGAGAACGGCTTCCGGCACATATTCCAAATTATGCCCCGAAGCAAGGACGGCAACCGTCGAAACGGCAGCCGTTCTGTGGCGTTCAGGTAGGGATGAATAATAGTTTTTGTTTTCCAAAACTTTCTTAATATCCCATTTTTCTCTGTCGGTGAGCGTTTTCATTCTGTTTCTTTTTCCGTTTTTTCGCCTGAAAAAGCGATGGAGTATTCTACTTTTTTACCGAACGAATCCTCAAAAACGAAGTCTAATACCTGTTGCCCCTCGCATTTAGCTTCATACATTAAAACGAAATTATCGCAGTCAATATTTTGAAAACGATTCATCGGGACATTGTTACCTTTATAGCTTAACAATCCTTCTCCTTCGCTTTGAAAGTAGCGAAATTTATACGACGCTCCTGTGTAAAATCCTTCTCGAACAATGGAAAATTCCAAATCTATTGTTTCTCCCTGTTTGATTTTTTTAGGCAATGGAAGCGTCTCAACGCTGTATCCATAATCCTGTATAATATCAAGCCTGTCATTACAGGCGCAGACGATGCAGGCAACGAGCATCGTGTATAAAAAGTATGATAAAGTCTTTTTCATTTCTTTGTGTTTTATTTGATTATAACTTTTATTCCCAATCCGAACTGCGTATGAAATTTCCCAACAGACGACCCTGCAAGCAACCGTTCGCGGGCATTGGCAATCAATACTACCCTGTCCGACAGATAAATTTCCGATTCGAGAGTTAAAGCGCCTCCGTACAGGAAATTATCGCTGTTATTGATTGTTGCGCCGTCAAACAAAACCTTGTTGTTCCAATTAACGGTTTCATATCCCGCTGTCGCCGAAGCTCCCAATGAAAGGAAAAATGTTTTGCGGGAATCGGACAGGAATTTCAAATAATACCCCGCATCAACGGTAAAAACTGATTGCGGAATATTTGTATCTTCATAAGGATGCCGTTTTTCGAGATATTCTGCACCGAAAAGCCAACGGTCGGCGCGTTTGGTATATTGCGAAAAGGCAAAACTCGAATAAAAGCCATTTTTGGGCGCAACGCCTGCGGTGATCTGCAATCCGCACATTCCGGGCATGTATCGCTGCGCGGATATTTCCGACACAGCGATACAAAGCATGACTGTAAACAAAAGATGTTTCATTTTACTTTTACCGTTAAATTATCAATCACTTCTGCGCGTACCAAATCTGAATTTTCGACAGTCAATGTCTGATTGCGTCCGCCGTCTTTTTCTATCAGTTCGATGACCAACTGCTTATCATTCGGAATTGTGAATTTCGGCAAGGCAAATACCGTTCGTTCCTCTTTGCCGCCCGCAAAGCCTGTTACCTGATTATAGCTGCGAAGCGGCGTAATAATCTGTTCCTGAATGGCTGTGCGTTTGGCTACCTTTTTATCTACAATTTTGAACGTAATATAATCCACATTGAAAGATACTGTTGATGTGTTCTTTAGCTGAAAATGAAAGAACAACAGTTCATTGTGCGAATAAATTCCTTTCAGAAGGTATTGCACGCCAAAATTCCGGCTTCCGATATGCTTAATTTTTGTCCGGTTGTTCTTGTGAATTGTTTCCATGATAAGCCGCACTAAATAAGGCGATTCATTGCCCAAATCGGAAAGGTAAACGGGTAATTCGTTTCCCGGTCTGTTTTCGATGTTCCACCCGTGCAGGAAATCGGCCATTTCAATGGACAACTTAACCGGCTCGTTAGCATATTTCACATTGAAAGTATAATAACTGCCGTCTTCGGTAATAACGGAAAGGTTGCTTTCTTTTCTGAATCCCTGCGAGGCTGCTTTTACGCGAAGTACGTTTTCCACTCCATCCGCTTTGGCTGCCAAAAGGTCGATTGAGCCTAAATCAACATAACGTATTGCGGCGGGAAAAATGATATGCACCGTCTTTGAAAATGTTATTTCCAAAGCATACGGCGGTATCATTCTGTTGAATGTCAGCGGTCGGGTAAAACCGTTGTAAAGATCGCCTGTCGATGACTGACTTTGCGTATTTTCCTGTGCATTTACTGAAATTGCGCCTGCAATTAACGCAAACACTAAAAAAATCTGTTTCATTTAAAATTAAAATAATGATGAATAATAAAATTATTTGTTTGCCAACATTTGACCGTTTTTCTGTTTCAAAAGTTCTTCCGAAACAAGGTACAGCTTGTAACCGGATTTTAGATGCACTTTTACCTCGCGGAGTTTCTTTGCTGTAAACTGCGAAACGCCCTGAATGACATTGCGCCCCATATCGGCGACAAACTGTTCGCCGGCGTCGCTTGAAAGGTTGATACTTGTTCCGGCAGATGTTCCCATGTTGGCGATAACTTCCTTTGCAGCATTTAGTTCCTGCAAGTTGGGGATAAAAATACCGCGCTGCCCGTCGAGGTCGTAAACCGTTAAATCGACAGGGATTATCTGCCCTGCAAATTCTACCGTATTGACTGTAATATCAAGCCTTTCGCCCTGAATTTTTGCCGTTCCCGAAACGAGCGTGTTACGCGGGATTATTGTTTTACCGACCATGATATGTTCCAAAAGCCGGAAGCGTACATTTTGCCCTGTCAGTATGGTTTGGTCGCCATGCACACAGGCAATAATCGTGTTTTTGACTGCCGTTTGATTTTGCGTATGAGCGGAAATAAATCCCATATTGCGCGGCTTGCTGTACGTTTCCATAAAGTCCGCATTACTCATATTCTGATGCAAAGCGGATACTGTTTGCGTACCTACAAGACCGACCGGCACAACCTGCATTTTTTCCGAAACATTATCGTTTTTGTTCTCTGTGAGTTCAGGATTTGCCGCCGATGTTCCCTGCATGGTTGCGCCGTTTGCCGTACTCAATGGCAAATATTTGGATGCCACCTGATACGAGCGTTCCATAAGCGCCATTTGCTCATCGACTGTATTTTTCCGGCGTTCCTGTTCGGCGAGGCGTTCACGAAGCTCGTTTAACTCATCCTGCAACTTTTCCTTTTCAGGGTCGGTTTTCGGGCTTTCGTAGAAATTACCGAGCGTCCGGTTAATATCCTGATATGCCCGCGCCGAGTTTTGGATCGACGACCCGGAACGGCTTTGCGAAGCTCCGCCGACGGACGTTTTGACCGTTTGCGGTTCGTCACCCAATAAAATCAAGTCGTTGGATGGTTTTGATGTTTCGCCGCCTGTCATAGCGGTAAAATCTTCTAATGAGCGCATCCGCTCGGCTTGTTTTTGCTTCATTTGTTCCTGTTCGTAGGCGTCGCGTTTGTCGCCGATTAAGCCTTCTTCTTTAGGCATGGGAATGTCGGAATTGAAGCCCGCCGTTTGTTCATGTTTGGCTTTTTCGTCTGCCGAAGGCGCGAAAATCAACCACATACAGCCTGCGCAAATAATGCCCATCAACGCAAAGACTGCGTATTTTTTCATTTTCTGCTTTTGCTCGTTTGAAAATTTGGGCTTGTTTTCAACGGTTTGTTTATTCGTACTCATTTTTATTTTTAATTTTAAGTTCGTGATTTTTAATTGAATTAATACTGTCTTTTGAATATTGCAACTCCAATGGTTGAATGTGTTGCAGTTCCAAAAATTTCTTTTCCGCATCGCGTTTGCCCATATTATAAATGGAATTTGCGACGAAATAAATATTTATTCCACCGAAAACTGCAATAAGGACAAGCGCCGTTATTAGCCGTTTGCAGGGCGAAGGACAAAGGCAAAGCCAACGGATACCGCAGGTCAATTCGTCCCATATATGACCTAATTGAGTTATCAATTTTTCTCTCATGATTGTCTCCATTTTTAACGGTTTATAACTCTTACATCCCTGTTTTCAACTATTTCAAAGGCTTCCATTGTAAAGCCGTGCGGATTATTATCAGAACGCACAGAATTGATAAGATTGCAGCGTGTTACAAGGCTGCGTTCCGTTATATTGCTTTCGCGGATAATCAGTTGCCGGGCATAGGTTACCGCTTTATAAGGATAAGTGTCGAAATTGCATGATACACTATCGACCTGCAAATTCTGATTGATATTTCCGCTGATTATGCGATTATAATAACCCTTTTCCTGTAAATCTTTATAATACCCAAACGCGCTTTTATCAACAAGATACAGAGCGCGGCGGATATTGCTTTCAATCGCGTTTTTATCCGGCGACAAAGTAAAAAACAGTTCGTGAAACCGCTTGACATGTTCCCGCGCTTCCACAGGTCTGTTCTGTGATAAATCCTGCGAAAGAGCGAGTATAAGCGATTTGCCGCCGTCCAACACATAGATTTTTTGCCTTTGCCGTTCGGCAAAATCGTAGGAACTCCAAAGCGAGTAGCCAACAATTGCCGCGCAAAGGCAAACAAAAACAATCCCGAAAAAACGGATTTGTTTAAATGATGATTCAATATTCTTTAAAGACTTAAATTCCATGTTCTAAACTTTTATTTTTTGTTATTTATCTCTGTTTACAAGCCGTCCCGTAATATTTCCGGTAACAGCGCCCGAAAGCGCTCCCGCTGCTGCGCCTGTTTTGGCTGCCGTTGTTTGCAGGTTACGGTTATATGCACCCATACCGCCCGCGCTGATTATCCAGCCTGCAACAGTCGGAATGGTGAAATATCCGACAATACCTATTATCATGAATATCACATAAACGGTATTGCTTGCGTCTATGGAAAAATTCGGATTGTTCTGTAACTCGGAAATGTCATTCTGCAACATAAGTACCTGAATCTTAGCAAGTATGGACGAAAACAAATCCGATACGGGCAGCCACAAATACACGCTGATATACCGGCTTATCCATGCCGTAAGCGTGGATTGGAAGCCATCATATACAGAAATTGCAAAAGCTATTGGTCCGAGAATCGCCAAAACGATAAGGAAAAATGTACGCAACGTGTCGATAACCAAAGCCGCTGCCTGAAACAGAATTTCCAACAGTTCGCGAAAAAAATCGCGGACGCTCTTTTTCAACTGATACATGCCCCGCTCGATGCGCATACCCGCATTAACCACCAAATCGCCCGGACTCCATCCGAGTTCGTCGAGTTGTCGGTCAAACTCCGCATCGTCAACGAGAAAAGCGGTTTCTGGGTTGCGCATCATTGCTTCATATTCCAAGCGGTCTTTTTGCTCGCGGTACTTTTTCATGTCAAAAGTCTGCGATTCCAACATTTGATTGCAACCCTTTACCACAGGCGACATGACGGCATTGATTGTTCCCAAAACGAAAGTGGGGAAAAACATAATACACAAGCCTATGACAAAAGGACGCAACAGCGGATAAACATCTATCGGCTCGGCGCGGGAAAGGGATTGCCAAACCCGATGGGCGACGTAAAACAACGCCCCAAGTCCGGCTATCCCTTTGGCAACACCTGCCATGTTTCCGCACAGCGGCATCATTTCCGTATATAAGTTACGGAGTATCTGATGTAAATTATCAAACTCTATTGCCAACAACATAATCGTGATTCGTAATTGTTTTTGTTACCAATATCTGTCGTTAGCGTTTCCATACAGGGCAACTACCCTGTCGGTTTCACCTGTTTTCTTCGCCCGCAGGTAAGAAACGGAAATATTTTTGCGCGTATAGTAACCAACCAGATTCCGGTGATTTTTCAGACGGTCGTACACATAATTGATGATGTCCATCCGTTCATGGTCGGTCATGGATAGGCCGTTTACATTTACTACGTCTTTGAGTTCCATAATCATATCTGCGCTCGCCTGAAGCAGCATGGTATAGCCGTTGGAAATTGCCGTCAGTTCTTCATACCGGAAGTTAGGGTCGGACAGCATCTTTTGAAAATTGTTTACATAGATGTCGCCGATTTCCCCGACAAGCAGGATAGCGTCCCTGACTTTTTTCGCATCCTTTACCAAGTCATGCACGGCTTTGAGCCTGTCATAATACTCTTTGCCTTGATTATACACTTTTCTGACTTCCTCGAAATTCTTTATCACATTTGCCACTGTCGAGGAAGTCTGTACAACTTCGTTAGCCGTATTGATGATACTTGTTGCAATGTGCGCAGGGTCGATTGTTACAAACTGCGCTTTTACCTGCGCTGTAAAACTTGGCAGCGCAATACAGATAATTAAAAATGCTCTTTTCATTTTCTTATTTTTTTATGTTAATTGATAATTGTTTTTGTTCGGCTAACTGTTTGATAGCCAATTCTAAATTCCCGTTCAACTTTTCAGTCAGACGCATTACTTCCAACTTTTCGGTTTCTTCTGTCGTATATGTCAGATATTCGCACATTGAAACCTCTGTAGCATAAACTGCCGATTGAACGCCGCCTAACCCAATCCAAACTTCCTTATAAAGCCTGTTGGGATTATTCGCCATATTGATGGACAATACCTGCGATTTCTCCTTTTCAGTCAATCCCAACAACGCCTGAATACTGTCGAATTTGTTCATGTATTTTCTTTGGTCGAGCAATATTTTACAGTCGGCATTGTTGATAATGCTTTCCTTTACAATGGGCGAAGCGATAATATCATCTACCTCCTGTGTTACCACGATTGCCTCTCCAAAGAATTTACGAACGGTTTTATAGAGATAACGGATGTATTCCGCCATCCCTTCCTTTGCGATTGCTTTCCATGCTTCTTCGATGAGTATTAATTTCCTGATTCCCTTTAATCTTCGCATTTTATTTATGAAAACTTCCATAATGATAATGGTGGTAATCGGGAACAAAATTTTATGGTCTTTAATCGCGTCTATCTCAAAGACAATAAAGCGTTTAGATAGCAAATCCAACTGTTTTTCAGAGTTCAGCAGGTAATCGTATTCGCCGCCTTTATAATAAGGCTCTAATACATTGAGGAAATTTGCCACGTCAAAATCCTTTTCGCGGACTTGCTTTTCAGAAAGTATTTCGCGGTACTCGCCTTTCACAAATTCGTAAAAGGAATTGAAACTTGGCGTAATGCCTGTTTTCAGTTTGTCAATATACATACTGACGGCGTTGGACAGGGCGACTTCTTCGGCGCGTGTCGGCGGCTCATTGTCGCGTTTCCAAAGCGTCAAAATCAATGTTTTGATGCTTTCGCGTTTCTCAATATCAAACACGCCGTCATCGGTGTAAAATGGATTGAACGCAATCGGATTATCCTCTGTGTAAGTGAAATACACGCCATCTTCGCCGTTTGTCCTGCGGTTTATCAGATTGCAAAGTCCCTGATATGAATTACCTGTATCAACGAGTACGATATGCGCCCCCTGTTCATAATACTGTCTGACCATGTGGTTGGTAAAGAAGGATTTACCACTACCCGACGGACCAAGTATAAACTTGTTCCGGTTAGTGATAATTCCTTTTTTCATTGGAAAATCGGAAATATCCAAATGCAGTGGCTTTCCGGTCAGCCTGTCCACCATTTTAATACCGAAAGGCGAAGGAGAACTTTTGTAATTGGTTTCTTCTGTAAAGAAACACAATGCCTGTTCGATGAAAGTATAAAAACTTTCTTCTGCCGGAAAGTCCGCTTCATTACCCGGAATACCTGCCCAAAACAAAGTGGGAGTATCTACGGTATTGTGTCTCGGCTTGCACTCCATCAGCGCAAGCTGGCTGCCGACATCGTTCTTAATCCTTTGCAGTTCCTCGCGATCGTCGCTCCACGCTATAACATTACAGTGGCAGCGTACCGAAGTAAGTCCGAATGAATGAGCCTCGTTCAAATACTGTTCAAGCCATTCCTTATTAATTTGATTTTGACGCGAATAACGTGAAAGCGAGTGCATATTCCGCGCCTGCTTTTCAAACCGTTTCAGATTTTCCGCACTGTCGTCTATAAAAATGTACTGATTATAGATATGATTACACGAGAGTAAAACGCCCACAGGCGCGGCAAAGGACAGGCGGCAATCGGAACGGTCGGTAGATAACTTTTCGTAACGGTTGTCGGTTGCAACTTTCGATGGCAAGTCATCCACATCCGAAAGCGTATGCAGGCAGAGGATATTGTCGCCGATTTTCATTTTGCCCGCACCCAAAGACATATCCTGCAAACAGGTTGTATTTTCCAATGAAAGCGAAAAATACTTTTCGACAAGTCCCGGATTTTCCTTTGTGCCTGTTATTTCATCACTCGAAAGTCGTGTGAGTTTGATAAAGCCGGAATCGTTTACTATACGCTCAAATTGCCCGACTGTCTCCAAAAATTTTTGCACTGTTTCCCTGTCCCTGATTTCTTTCGGAACAAGGAAGCCGCGACACAAAGTATTGAAATTACTTTGTGTCCGAATACGTTCCTTCGTCGTTTTGGTCAGGAACAGGAAACAGGCATGATTCAAATACGGACGCTCATTGAAATGCCTTTCAAACGAGCGCGACAGAAAACTTAAATCATCCTTTTGAATATCGGGAGTATAGCTTTCCTTTATGAAAAAATCCTGCTTATGCACAATACTGTAATTAGGTAACACCTTGATGGCTTTTGCCCAAGCGGAATGTATCGCCTCATATTCCGAAGACGTTACGGTAAAGAGTTCGGGCAGTTCTACCCGAAACCCTACCGTAATATCCGCATCTTTACTGATTATACAGCCATTCTCAACCGCCAAAATCGGAAATTTGCTTTCCAAAGTGGCTGCTTTCATTACATTCCTCATATTTCCTTTTTCTTTTGAATGAATAATTTAGGGAAGCTCCGGCGGTTAATGACATATCGCGGATGGTTGCGCCTCGCCTGCGCTTTCATCAGTCCGTGTTCGCCATACCTGTTATTAAGGTAAAATGTACCGTAAATCAAAACAGATGCGGATGCAACGCCAAAAGCAATACACACCCACTGTCCGATTCCGGCCATGTACATGATAACGAACACGACAAACAGACACAGCAACCCGCCTGCGAATATGAACAGGTACTGCGATTTCAGCCCCTTAAATTCCGCCGGTTTGCCAATCCCCCTGTTAATTGAATAATCACTCATGGCTTAGAGGAAGAATGAACGAAGAATGGTTGCCGACACAATCAGGAAGATACATGCGCCAAACCACGATGCCGCCGTTTTCGACGTGTCGGGGTCGCCGCTACTGAACTTCGAGTACACTTTTACCCCGCCGATGAGACCGATTACAGCTCCAAGCGCATAAATCAATTTTGTTGCAGGGTCGAAATAGCTTGTTACCATTTGTGTAGCTTCGGTAATGCCTGCCGAGCCGTTGCCCTGCGCCATCGCGCTCGCGGCGGTCATAAGAAGCGCGACCGCCGAAAAGAAAAATCTAAATTTGCTTTTTTGCTTTGTCATAATGATTTTTGAAAATGCCGCGAGGCGGGATAAGCCCCGCGGCGGATTAATACTGTTTAATTTTGAATTTTAGTGGCGGCTCTGTCGAGAGAGCCTTGATTATGCGTTTTCAAGGACGCTACCCATAGTCTGTCTGCTTCATTTCTTACCTGTTTTAACTGTTTAACTTAAAAACCGGCTAATATCAAAATCCTGATATTCCGTATCATTATCATCCTGTGCTTCTTCATCCTGTGCGATGCTTTGCTCGCTCCTGTCAAGGATGGAGGCAATCCGCGCAGCTCTGTCCGCACCGGAGGAAACAAACTCGCCGAACATTTCTGTTTGTGCGAAGTCGCGAAGCGTTTCAAGGACGGCTCTTGTCATTTCGTCCGGTTGTTTATCCGCGTCGTGAATGACTTTCGCCAATTCGTCGTAGGTGAAACCGTCTGCATAGCCTTCTATTTTTCCGGCGCTTTGACGGATTTCTTCGGCTTCTTCGTCTGTATCCAACTCATTGTCGTTGTCCGTTTCGTTGTCGTCAGGTTCAATATCCAACTCTTCGGGATTGACGTCTTCGGCAAAAGCCTCGTCCAAGTCTTCGGACGGGACAACGGAAGCGTCCGGTTTATCGTTTCCGGCTGCAAATATATCGGGTTTTTTATCCTGTTTATCAGAAACTTGCTTTCTGTCGTCATGTTGCGCCGAGTTGCTTTGGTCAGGCAGGACAAAGCGGCTTTTTATGACGGCTTCGTATCCGTCCGATGATTTTTTGGAGGGAATTTCGTTTTCCTGCGATTTTTCATCCTGCCTTGGAAAAGACAGTCGGTATATCAGGTACAGCGAAAAGACGATTATTGCTAATACAAGAAATTTCATGCAGCTAAAAAATACTGTTGTTTTTCTGATTGTAAGACTGAACAATATCCTCCTGAAACATCTCGAAATGGTGCGCAATGATATTGTCGATATAACTGAAAAGGGATATTTCATTTTCCCCGATTACCTGAACGATTTTCTGTATCCGGTCGTGAAATTCCTTGCGGATATATACCGTTTTCCCCAACCGCGCCGTAACGTTCGATTCCCTGATAAACAGGGCTTCATAATCATGCTTGCCCCGTTTCTTTTTGCTTTCTTCTTTTGGAAGTTCAGGCGCAAATGCAGGCTTTTCTTCTTTTGGAAATTGTTCCGATTCTGCCGGAACGGTTGCAGGAAGCGGCGCAAGCGGGGGCGGAATGATTTCCGACTGAACGCGGTCTTTCCGGACGGCTGCCACAATAAAACTTTCGTCTATCTCATCCACATTGATTTTCTTTGCCATTTTCTTAACGCTTTACGATTTGACAAAATTCCGTTACCAATTCTTCTATGTTGCTGCCTTTCAGTAAACTTTTATCTACCGGGAATAAAGTCGAACGGAACACGGGCTTGTGCTGTCCGGTCAGTTCTCGGCGGAAACGCTTGCTGTCGGGCAATACCGTTTCCAACACATCCAATCCTAATTCCGCAATGGCATGGTCATAGGCATGATACAAATCGCTTTTTTCACGACCGTCCACCATGTTCCATACAAGCAGCAAACCCTTGATGTTGGTCTTTCCGGTTGTTATCAGGTTGTCGTGCAGAGTGGTTGCAAATTGCAGCGTACTTTCCAAAACTACTCTGTCTGCGCTGATGGGTACAAAAATATAGTCCATACAGGCAAGCGTCTTGACAACGCCTGCCGCGTTCATTGTTCCGGGAAGATCGAAAAAGATAAAATCCAACTCGCTTTCCTGTTGCAGCTGTTCTGCTTTTGCAATAGCATCCACAGCGGCGCACTCCTCTACCGGATAAGCATTTTTGCCGATAGCGGTAAACTGCGTATGCGCCATGCGCTTGTAATGACTGTCCTTCATTACCTGTTCAACATCGCGCTTGCGCATGTCGGCAATCGAAAACTGCGGATAGTCGCAATCCACTACGGCTACATTGTAACCCTTTACGTAATGCAGGTAACTTGCCGCAAGCACGGTCAATGTCGTTTTACCTACTCCGCCCTTCTGTGTCGAAAAGGCGACGAATAATGTTTCTTTTTTGTCCATTGTTTTTTGAATTAAAAATTTGAATTATTGAATTGGGATAACTGTACGCGCATCCGTAAGGAGGTACGCATAATTATCCGGTTATCTGTCTGTTTATCCGGACGGTTGCCTGTCGAATTGCGCAGCCGTCCGGCAGTATGACTGTCCGGCAATATCTGCGTTGGTACATACAGCCGTTTGTCCGTTGCAACGTATAGTCGGCGAATCAGGCAGCCAATCAATCAATCCTGTGTACAGTTGCATACCGGTATGACTCGTTTCACAGCCGCGCATCCGGTTGGATATGCAATGAATTATTTGCCTGCAATTACTTATATCTGTCTGTTTCATTTTACAATCAATCCTTTATCCGTTTATACTGTTATCTGTCTGACTGACCAACTGTATGGCTGTATCGTCAAATTTTCTGCAAAATAAGATAGAAAAATCCGCGTATTTTCCATGTTTCAAGCTACTGTCGTCGAGTTGCTTCGGTAGTGTCGTCGAGTTGCGCAAGCGGTTTTATAAACCCGCAAAAAATCGCCTCTAACTTTGCAGCGCATTTCAAAAACAGTTTATAACGATGCAAAAATCAGGGTACATATTCAATCCAAAAGTAAGGCAGGCTAACTCAAAAGTCAATCGGGCTAACGCCCAATCCCGCCATAGCGGGATTTTATTTGCGCGGGCAAATGGCAAGTTGTGTTTTGCGCAGCTCACTTCGTTTTGCGCAGCACAAAACAACTTGCCCTTTGACAAGGGAGGGATGCGCTCCGAAGTCGTGCATCCAAAAGAAATTATTTGTTATGGAAAAAGCCCGCGAGCTTTCACTAAAAAGCAGGCGAGCGTTTTTAAAAGCTAAATAATCGTTTTAATCACCGCTAAAATCCAACTAATATGACAGAAAAAAACAGACAGCATCAGGGCGGACGCAAGCCGAAGGCAGACCCCGCAGTGTTCCGGTATTCGGTCAGTTTCAACGCAGAGGAACATGCCGAGTTTTTATCCCGCTTCGAGCAGTCGGGAATGAAAATAAAGGCGCATTTTATCGTAGCCTGTATCTTTGAAAAGTCGCTCAAAGTCGTGAAATACGACATGGCAGCAATGGAATATCATGCGCGACTGACTAATTTTTATGCACAGTTTCGCGCAATCGGAGTGAATTATAATCAGGTAGTGAAAGCAATAAAGGCGACTTTTACAGAGAAAAAAGCATTGGCGTTTCTTTATAAATTAGAGAAAGCGACAATAGAAATGGCCGCGTTAAATCAAAAAATTATTGACTTAACCAAAGAATTTGAGGAGAAATGGTTGCAAAAATGAGTTCGGGAAATTCCATTTATGGCGCTCTTTCATACAATCAAAACAAGGTCGATGATGCTCATGCAAAGGTTATTTTTGCAGCAAATATGAAAGACCCCGAAGACGGAATTTATACCATGACAGTTTGTTTACAGTCCTTTGAATCGCGCCTTATGGCAAACCAAAAGACCGAAAAACCGGTACTTCATGTATCGCTTAATCCCGACCCGAAAGACAGGATTTCCGATGAACAGCTGTCCGAAATAGCACAGGAATACATGCAAAAAATGGGTTACGGCGAACAGCCTTACGTTGTTTTCAAACATGAAGATATAGAACGCCGACACATTCACATTGTATCATTGCGCGTGGACAGCGAAGGCAAGAAGATTAACGACAAGTTTGAACATCGCCGTTCAATGGATATTTGCCGTGAATTGGAACAGAAATACGGTTTAATTCCCGCCGACAAAAAACAGCGTCAGGGCGGTTTGCCGCTCAAAAAAGTGGATTATGAAAAAGGCGACTTGAAGCATCAAATCGCCAACGTTATCCGTCCAATCGCCCAATCTTGGCATTTCCAATCTCTGAAAGAATACCGCGCTTTGCTTACCTTATATAATACAGGTGTAGATGAAGTGCGCGGCGAGATAAAAGGTCAAGAATATAAGGGATTGGTTTATTCTGCATTGAACGGCAAAGGTGAAAAAGTCGGCAATCCGTTCAAATCTTCATTATTTGGTAAGAGTGTCGGTATCGAGGCTTTGGAAAAAAGCATTGAAAAATCAACAGAAGTTATCAAGAACAAACGGTTGAAAGAGCGCAGTAAACAGGTTATTGCAGCAGTCATGCACAGCACAGACAACCGCGCTGATTTTGAAAAGGCTTTGGAAAAACAGGGTATTTCCGTTCTGTTCCGCACCAACGACGAAGGACGCATTTACGGCGCAACATTCATTGACCACGAACAGAAATGCGTATTCAACGGCTCGCGTTTGGGCAAGGAGTTTTCGGCAAACGTATTTAACGGCCTGTTTAACAGCAGCCATAAAGCCGAACAATCCTTTGAACAGATTGAAAATAATACGTTCCATGAAAAAGAAAACGGCACAGGCATTGGCGGATTATTCGACATTTTGCCCGAAGCCGGAAGCGATGCGACGGATAATATGGAGGAGCAGTCTTTTATTCGCCGCCTGAAAAAGAAAAAACGCCGGACAATCCGGCGGATGTAAAATTCAGTAATTCAGTTTATTCAATTAATCAGTTATTATTATGCAGCAGGAAGATGATTTAAGAGGATTAGCCAAAGTCATGGAATTCATGAGGGCTGTCAGTATTTTGTTTTGTGTGATCAACGTGTATTGGTTTTGCTATCAATCCATTGTTAATTGGGGAGTGAATATCGGCGTGGTCGATAGAATACTCATGAACTTTAACCGGACAACCGGCTTGTTTTCGTCCATTCTTTGGTCGAAAATTTTCGCCGTCGTGTTTTTGGCGTTGTCATGTTTGGGAACAAAAGGCGTAAAGGAAGAAAAAATTAAGTGGTCGGAAATCAACGCATTTCTGTTTTTTGGCTTTGTGCTGTTTTTCCTGAATTGGTGGCTGTTGTATTTACCGTTGCCGCTCATTGCAAACACAACGTTTTATGTATTTACGCTCACATTGGGCTATATTCTTTTATTGGTTGCCGGATTGTGGATGAGCCGCCTGTTAAAAAACAACCTTATGGATGACGTGTTCAATCTTGAAAACGAATCGTTTATGCAGGAAACACGGCTAATCGAAAACGAATATTCGGTTAATTTACCCACGCGCTTTTTCTACAAAAAGAAGTGGAACAAGGGATGGATTAACGTTGTCAATCCGTTTCGGGCAAGTATTGTACTCGGCACTCCGGGCAGCGGGAAGTCGTATGCTATAGTAAATTCGTATATCAAACAGCAAATAGCCAAAGGGTTTTCGCTTTACTGTTATGATTACAAGTTTGACGATTTATCGGTAATTGCATATAATACAATGCTTAATAATATTGATAAATATAAAGTTAAGCCGAAATTCTATGTGATTAACTTTGATAATCCGCGCAAGTCGCACCGCTGCAATCCCATTGCTCCGGAGTTTATGACAGACATCAGTGACGCTTACGAATCTGCATACACAATTATGCTTAATTTGAACAAAACGTGGATTCAGAAACAGGGAGACTTCTTTGTTGAATCGCCCATAATCCTTTTAGCAGCAATAATTTGGTATTTGAAAATCTACGAAAACGGCAAGTATTGCACCTTTCCTCATGCGATAGAGTTTCTTAACCGGAAATACGCCGATATTTTTCCGATACTTACTTCTTATCCGCAGTTAGAGAACTACTTATCTCCTTTTATGGATGCGTGGGAAGGAGGCGCTCAAGAACAGTTGCAAGGGCAGATTGCATCGGCTAAAATCCCATTATCCAGAATGATAAGCCCACAACTCTATTGGGTAATGACCGGAAATGATTTTACCCTTGACATAAACAATCCAAACGAGCCGAAAATCCTTTGCGTAGGCAACAATCCCGACCGGCAAAATATTTATTCAGCTGCTTTGGGTTTGTATAACTCGCGTATTGTCAAACTTATAAATAAGAAAGGACAACTAAAGTCTTCGGTTATTATTGACGAGTTGCCGACAATCTATTTCAGGGGACTTGACAATTTAATCGCCACCGCCCGAAGCAACAAGGTTGCTGTTTGTTTGGGTTTTCAGGATTTTTCGCAGCTTAACCGTGATTATGGGGATAAGGAATCAAAAGTAGTGCAAAACACTGTCGGCAATATTTTTAGCGGTCAGGTAGTAGGCGAATCGGCAAAAACGCTTTCGGAACGTTTCGGAAAGGTTTTGCAGAAACGGCAATCCATGACAATCAACCGGCAGGACACGTCAACATCAATTTCCACGCAGTTGGATTCATTGATTCCGGCATCTAAAATCAGCAATTTAACGCAGGGAATGTTTGTCGGCGCAGTGTCCGACAACTTCGATGAACGCATCGAGCAAAAGATTTTCCATGCCGAAATTGTTGTCGATAACGCCGCCGTCGCTTGCGAAACGAAAGCCTACAAACCTATTCCGATAATTGCCGAATTTAGCGACAGCGAGGGGAATGACGTGATGCAGCAGGTTATAGAACAGAACTACAATCAAATCAAAGCGGATGTGAAACAGATTGTTGCAGACGAATTAAATAGGATTGCGGAAGACCCTGATTTGCAGCATTTGATAAAGAAAGAGTAATTTTCTAACTGCTTTTGTGCTTGCTTCGCAACTGTAATACTGTGTTTAGATGTTGATATTATTATCTATCCTTTGGTTAGACAAAATCGGATCATGTACTAAATTGTTTTACCATTGGTGTTATGGAATAATTCCGCATCCTCAAAACCTCGACTATTAAATAAGAAGAGTCGCATGACAGGTAAATACTGGCATGTGCGATGCTGTATGAGGGTGGGGATCATAATATAGTATGTTTATATGTTTGTTGTCTAAAGTATCTGTTTTGTACATGAAACACTATGGGTTGGATCAATATTCTAAGGATTTGTGATTCTTACAAAAAAAAAGATCTACGTTTGCATTTATAAAAAAAATATAGTATGACAGTACAGACAAAGACAAATAAAATATTGCTATTAGGAGGACCCCCCCATGATACCTATGATGCGCATAAGTTAGGATTACCTCATTATGCTTTTTCCGTCTTCATTTTTAATTCCAATGGAGAATTATTAATGCAGAAGCGTGCAGGATGTAAGTACCATTCCGGTGGTTTATGGTCAAATACCTGTTGTAGCCATCCTCTCTCGGATGATATATTACAAATTAGAAAGTATGCAGAAGAACGATTATTGTTTGAAATGGGCATCAGCAGCCCGTTGGAATATGTTTTTGATTTTAATTACAAGGCACAATGTGGAGATTTAATAGAAAACGAGCACGATTATGTTTTTATCGGATATTCCAATGCAGAACCTCAAGTTAATCCGATAGAAGTCGAGGATTATAAATGGATTGATATGGAAAGTATTGAAAAAGATCGAATAGAGAATCCACAAAAATATACAGTGTGGTTTAATTTTATCATGAATAGATATTATTTTAAAATAAAAACTTTTTTACGAAAAAGGAACAGTGAAAAAAGTATGAAAATGGCAATTAAAAATAAATTATTATACATTAAGTCTATTTTCACTCCTGTATTATCAGTATATGATTTTTCGGACGATTTTGTAGATAAAATTATTGTTAGCAAAGAACTTAGCAATAACAGTCTTTTCAAAAAAATCACAAAAAAAAGGAAACTCAATATAGATAGCCATAACTTATTATAAACAAAAAATGATGAAAGATTTATATATATTTCCAGAATGTTTTTTCATACGAAAGGCTAAAAAGCGTGATATAAGGTTAATATTCACAGATGTAATAGATGATGTTAATTTATATTTTTTAATCAATGAAAGAGAGAAAGAAATATTTATCATAAATTTCACTATCAAATATTTTTTAGAGAAATTTCGTAAACCTGATTGTCTAACGAATGTAGCTAAAAAAATAAAAGGAGGGATATTGCCTGATGGCGAAATTCATAGTTCTATCAAAAAAATATTCCCCAAAATGGTAAATGCAAATATTTTGATTTCGGCTAATTATTGTAAGTATGAAAATAGCGTATTCAATAAGGACTTACGATTTCCCAATTTTAATATTATCCAAGTTTTGAAAAAAAATAAAATTACCACGACTGCAATTGCTTTGGATACAGAACGAAACACAAAAGTAGTGATTAAATTTTTATCAAATTGTAGTGATAAAGATGCTGTCGAGATTTTTCAGCATGAATTTAAAATCATGAACAAAATCGGTTCACATTCTTTAATTCGTTCTCTCATTTCATTTGATAAAGAACAGAATATTGCTATATTAGAGTACATTAAAGGACGAACATTGGAAGAATTGATTCTTATTGGAAAATTAAAAATGAAACATAAATTATTTCTCGCATATCAAATAATAAAAACAGTATCTATTCTACATGAGAAAGATGTGATACATGGAGATATTCATACTAATCAATTTTTGGTGGAACCCAATCTGAATGTCAAAATAATTGATTTTGGAAATTCAATTTCTTATTTGGAGGAAAATGTTATGACTATGAAAGGGGGAGCCTGTAATTATTTGGAACCTGAAATCGTTTTGGATGACGCATTTGTTAATTTCAAAAAATACACTCTTGATTTTCGTATGGATGTATATCGTTTAGGCGTATTAATCTATTTTTTAATGTATGAAAAATATCCCTTTGACAGTGTTTCATGGAAACGATTATGCAAAATTATTCGCACGGAAGAACCTGAACTAAATTCTTTTATCAAAAATGAAACGATTCCGGCTTTTGTGATTACAATATTAAAAAAATCTTTATCAAAAGAGTCCGATATGCGATTCCATTCAGCTTCCGATATTTTAGCTTTTTTTAATAAAGAATATGAAACTTATACCGAATAACCATGTTAAAATGGTTTGTATTTTTTAAATAAATTGTTAAACCCTTTTAAATTACATCAAATGAAAAATGACGTAAATTTTGATCAGCAAGAACTTGCTGAAATTTTCCAAATCGAAGAATTGGAAAAACGTTATGAAATGGGATGGAGCATGTCCGCGAGTGCCGGAGCCAGCCAAAAGGAAGGTTGGTATGTTCGTGGTAGCGTAACTTACTCATTTTAGTTAATTTTGTAAGAGGGTAATTTTTTATTACCCTCTTACTCTTGTTAATCAATATATATAATTTTATGGACACAAAAAATAAACAATTCAAAAATGATAAATCTCCTGAATATTATCGACATTATCCACGTCTATTTCATAAATATTTCGAGGATATTGATAAAAGAATTATTGATGAACTATCCGAAGCTGCTTATGTATATTATAAGTCCGTTCTTTTGATTGATAATATTATAGACAATAAAAAAATCGAAAATATTTTCCAAATTTCTACACTCCAAGAAAAAACCATAAAAATACTAACTTCCATTTTCGGAATAAATGCTGATTTTTGGAAATATTGGGATTGTAGAAAACAAGAATTTGCAGAAGCAGTAGATATTGAAAGAAAATTAATTATCCAAAAAGAAGTAGCATGGGAAGATTATACGTCTTTAGCTGATAAAAAATCAGCTATGGGAAAAATGGCTATTGATAGTTTGTACCAACTATCAAAAGACAAGAACAACGATATTTACCAATCACTACTTGAGTCTCATTATTATTTCTCTGCCGGATTTCAATTATATGATGATGTAAAAGATTTTGAGGATGATTTCAAAATCGGGCAATTTAACTGGGCAATTTATGAGTTGTCCAAACAAATAGATTTCAATCAATATCAGAACGAAATCCATGTTTTACATAAATACTTATTTATAAAAGGTATAGCTGAAAATGTTTTATCTAAATCAATAGAAACATTTCAAAAAGCCATTGATATAATACTTCCATTGGGTATAAATAGTGAATGGTTAAATGTGATTAAAGAAATGAAAAATACAATAGCTAATTATTTAAATATAACCTCCGGGTATCTCAATAATGTTAAAAAAGAAAGAAATACATAAGAAAGACGAGGAATTGGAAATAGAAGATTATATAAATATTATTCCCGCGTTATCGGATAATATTCAATTTAATAGATTATCTGCAACCGAATTTATCTTATGTAATACATACAATAAGCATTATCTAAAAATAAACAAAGAAGTTTACAATATTTTATGCTTAATTGATGGAAAAAGGAATTTTACTGAAATTTCTCAGCAATACACGTCTTTATACCAAATAAACATTCCTGACAGGTTTATTTGCGACTTATTAATAAACAAATTGGCAAGCTATGGAGTATTGAAAAATCTTGACGAAAGAATAAAACCCTATATAAAACCATCCTATTTAAAACTCAGTTTCATTATTTTTCCTAAAAATTTTCTTTCTAAAATAGTTCATTATTTCTTCCCTTTATTTAGGAAAAATGTGGCTTTTTTTATAATCACAACAATTATATTATTTACGGTAGTAACAGTTCTAATAAATTTAGATTTATATGAAAATTTTGATACCAGAACAAGTTTTTTGTCTTTTTTTATTTTACAATTTCTTAGTGTAACATTTCATGAAATTGGACATGCATCTGCTGCACGTTATTTCGGAGCCGAACATGGAGGTATTGGAGGAGGTTTTTATTTGTTTAAACCCGTTTATTATGCAGATGTAACAGATATATGGAAATTAAAGAAAAATCAAAGAATTACTGTTAATTTAGCAGGAATTTATTTTGAATTGATTTTTTGTTTTATGATGTTGAGTATCAGTCTTATTTTAAGTATGTACAGCCTAATGGTAACAAGTTTATTTGTTATGATTAGTGCATTTTTCAATCTTAATCCTTTTATGCGAAGCGATGGCTATTGGGTTTTATCTGATTTAACGAACAAACCGAACCTCTCGGCACATTCCAGAAGAAAGGTAATCAGATTAATAAAAAATACATTTTTGAGAAAAAAAAATAGTTATAAACTTTCGGATATATGTATGGCAATCTATGGATTTGTTCAGATTTTATTTTTAACGTTGTTTATCTACTACACATTAATTAAAAATCCGGCTTCAATTATTTATTTTCCAATAAATGTATATGACTTTGTAAAAAAAATAATGATGGGAGACTTATTGTCTTTGTATGATTTTAGAAAATTGATAATTCCTTTGGTTTTTTACTATTTGTTGTTTAACTTTGCACGATCAATCTTGAAAAATATCAATAAAAAATATAGAATATGAATATTGTAGTAAAATTGTTAATTATCATTGGTGTACTTATTCCAACAATAGCCAATGCACAGGAAAATGAGTACATAAGCGGTTCGGTTTATGATAAAGTAACGGGTGAAACGTTGATTTCTGCAAGCGTTTATTTCGATAATCTCGCCGACGGAACGATTACTAATGCTGACGGAGAGTTCATATTGAGGAGAATTCCGGATGTTGATTCACTTGTTTTTTCTTATCTTGGCTATGCGCCTCAAAAGTATTCTCTAACCTTTATTCCTTCCAAAATATACCTTGAACCCATAGCAACTAACCTGCCTGAGATAGTAGTGTCTGCAGACTATGCAAATAAAATTGTTGAGCAAATATGGGAAAAATACAATAAAATATCCAAAGAGGAAATTAAACAAAAAAAGGGAAAATATTCTTTCTTTTACAGACAAATTACGCAAAGTCATGGAGTTTATAATGAATTTATTGAGTGCTTCCTGACAGCTGACAATACTCACTGCATTGATAATCTGTCTTTACAGGAGGGGCGTTATGCAAAAATACGAAAGGATAGCACGGTCTATTTTACTTTTGACAACTTTTACTTTATGTCCCAAATAAAACCGTTCCGGCAAAAAGATGCGGGCAAAAAGACCGTCAATACATTTATTCAGCCTAATTTTAAAAAACTTTATTATGTTGATATAGAGGACAGGTTTTCAGATGAAAAAGGCAGCATTTTAGTATTGAACTTTCATCCAAGAAAACAAAATGTTAAAGATATAGCAATCAATGCCGGCAAATTATATGTGCGAGAATCAGACTTTTCGATTATTCGTTTCGAGGGTACATCGCAGATGAATATAAAATTTCAGGTAATTTACAAAGAACGTCCTAATACATACCCTATTGTAGAGACTGTTACATGTTCTTTGGATTCAGAGAAACAATATAAAAAAGAAAATCAGGAAATTATAAAGTACAAAGTTAAAATTACTTCTGTTTTATTTATGGTCGATCAGCAATTTGATGATTCGGGCAAAAAACTGAATAAGAAGCCTCTACTTGAGATTCTCAATAAAAAGACATATAATCCTGAGTTTTGGAAAAATAATCCAATAGTAAAACGAACCAAAATCGACGAAAATGTTATTAAGGAATTTGAAGCGGCTAATGCATTTGATGTATTAAACTAATGAGATGAGACGGATTTCTGAAGATCTTGAATTACAGTGCTTCTGAAAAATACTAAGGAATAACGAAGCGAATTAAGTGAAGAAATTAAGTCTTGTACCTCAAACGAACTTTCGTATGTACAAGAAATTAGCCTACAAATTATTACGCCCTATTGCTGATTTTTCTGACTTACCAACTCACTCCACGCCGAAATCGTACCATTATTACGGGTTAGATTTACCTTAAACGATGCTACTGTTTCATTCCTGAATGGCGAGTAATATCATAAATTGTTGCCCTGCTGTTTGCGGGGCTTTATCCCAATTGTTTGCAGGTAATCCGCCATGGACTATATTAAAACTTACGCTGGTCAGGATGATTTGCTTGAAGATTATAAGCAAAAGAAAATAAAATCGGAACAAGAAACATTTCGGACAGAGCAAGTACTTTCAAACATAACCAACATATTCATGGAAGGAACACAAATTATTTTAGAACAAGTATATGATATTGTTGGATTTTCACAAATACAAAATGTAACATATCACATATTAGTGTCAAGCATATAGAGAAGGTTTTAAACGGAAAGGTAGGCCTTGTATTTTACGATCTAACAGTCATGCACGGCACAATCAAGTAGGAGGAAAACGAAGCTGTTTTCTTCCTGCTTTCGTTTCCCGACCTCTCACACCACCGTGCGTACCGTTCGGTACACGGCGGTTCTCTAATAAGCGGTAGCCGGCAACTTGTAACAGTCGCTAAAGAAAATATATCCTGCCTGTTTTAGGCGAGCGTTGGTGATAGTTGTTGATAGTATCCAACTGTCGGCAATGTGCCAGTAACCCTTGCGAGTGTTGGCGTATTCGTATGCTTTCTGCTTGGATAATCCTAACTTTTGCAGGTTGCGCATCTTTGTCTTTATGCGTTTCCATTGTTTCCAAATACACATGCGCAGCCTGCGACGCAGCCATTCGTCGATACCGCGCAGATAACTTTTCATATCTGCATACCTGAAATATTGCGTCCAGCCCATAATGTAATATGACAGTGTTTGTTTCCGCCATGCATCTCCTTTTCCGTTGCTGCGTGAAGTTATCGCGCGCAAGCGTGTTTTCATTCTCGCTCGACTTTTGGGGTGTGCCACAAGGCGACACTCCCCTGCCCTTACGTAAAAAGAGTAGCCAAGAAACTTGACTTTTGATACGTGCGACACTACCGTCTTTTCTCGATTTACCCGCAAATACAGTTTGCTTTCGATGTACGACGTCGTGCTGACAAGCGTCCGCTCGGCGGCGCGTTTGCTCTTGCACATTATCATCATATCGTCGGCGTAGCGGACATATTTATGTCCCCTGACTGTCAGTTCTCTGTCAAGTTCGTTCAACATAATGTTGCCCAAAAGCGGACTTAACGGGCTGCCCTGTGGAACTCCCTCTTCGGGAGTTTCCTGCCGTGCACCTATCATTACGCCTGCGTTCAGAAACTTGTGTATCAACGAGATTACTCGTCCGTCTTTAATTGTCCCTGATAGTACAAATGCTCAATAACGTATGCCTTGAGTTCCGTTACTTCCATTTTGTCGACGCCACTCGCGCCTTTGTTGCTTACTACTTGACGTAACGACTTTTGTAAGTTGTCGGGCGACAGGATTTGTTCAAGCATCCCCATTTTGCCGCTAATGCCTGTGATTTCGTTTTCATTTATCCATAAGTAACTCTGCACTCCATACATATCTTCGAGTTCCGCTCTATCTTCCGTATGGCAGTTACCGACTGATGGCGGTATTTTCTGCATTCTGTTCCTTTCAGTAAATTTCATTCTATTTTCACTTAGTAAAGTTCAACCCTTCGTCGGTTTGCGAGGCATCCCTTTCTTTCGCTTTTCGCTCAGGCTCGTATCCCCGACTACTATGGTCTCTGCTGACTTCTCACGGCAAGTTTTGCGCCGAGCTTCCGTTTTATTAACTCCGCACGTCCGTGAGACCTCACGTGGTAAAATCCACCTCTTTCACCCCATGTAACTGCAGCATTTACACCTCAATCGCAGGGTAACTTTCGGACTTCAGTTTGTTTTGCAGCCTTATCCCGATTGAATATGCCTTATATGCTGTTCGTGTCCCTCAGTTCAGGGCTTTGGATACGGCTTCCTTCAGATTTTCGGTCGCCCGAAACACCCTTGCCTTCTCCTAATGGTTGGTCGTTACCTACCCCCATAGCGGACTTCCACCGCCAAGTTGTGAATTATGCACGTCGCACAAAGAAAACCCTCGCTTGTTTCAATGACAGGCGAGGGTTTACAACTAATTTTTTGAGTTTTACAACTAAATTAAAATAGCGATAAATATCTGAATGTTAGATATATAAATTTCTTTTGCAACTAATTTACTCTGTTTTACAACTAAACTTTTCCAATCTTACTTTGCATTAGCAATAACCCAAACAGCAAATTTATCCGATGATGAACTGTTTATTATACAACCCTCTCTGTTTGATAAATCCGAAATCAAATTTGAAATTTTCTTTTGCCTTTTTTCAACAGATAAATCCGTTTGCAACAGCGGCATTATCAAGTTTTCTATATCCTCCCTTGTTGCAGAGCCTTTTCCTTTTATCAAATCCAATATTTTCTGCTTTAAATTACTGTTGGATAATTTGTTATGGACTACGTCTCCAACAATTTGTAATGATGTAGCCCTGCCTTTGACAAGTTTCAATGCTCGCAATCGGTTTAGTGCATTTTCGCTTATTTCCTGTTTTTTCTGTACTTTATCCAACGCAATCACATCTTCCAAAGGCAAATTTGGATTGTCATTCAATATATTGGTGTAATTCTCGTCAAGTAATCTTCCATAAACAGTTACTTTAGTATGCGTTTCGTCCGAAATGTCGTAATCCGGCATCGGGAAAAGCCGTTCCTTTTGAATCGTGAAAATCTTTTTAATGCCACTTCCGATGGTTTCAATCATATTCAGATTAACCATTGCCTGCGCCAAAAACGGATTGCGGTAATAATCCTGCGGACTGTTATGTCGGATAACTTCCTCGACGGAATCGGGAATAAAACCGCCCGCATTTTGGAATATAAGCCTGTCGTTGTATTCCAAAACAATAATCCGGCAACTTTTGCTATAATCCTGATGTGCAACGCAGTTCTGCAACATCTCCCTGATTACCCACTTATCGTAATGTGTTACTTCTTTTGGATACAGCGAATTATCATTAACCATAAAACTGTATCGCGTATTTCTGATGCAATCGAGCGTTTTTTCGACCGTTAAAATAAACGGCGTATAAAAATGCTCGTAACCTTCGGGGGCGTCTTTCAATACCCAAGTTATTTGGGCAATCGCGGGCGAAACAAAATGATTGGATTCGTCTTTACCTAAAAGCAAAATTGCCGTGTTGGTAATTTGACCGTTTAATGTTACCTTCGCTTTATTCAAAAAGGTAACATCATCCCAACCGTCCACATCTTCAGTTAGAGAAGGGTGCTTTTTCTTATATTCTTCCCGTGCTTTTAAAATAGCGTCTTTATCCAAATCGTCAAATGTAGCATCTGGAATAATATTGCGTGACCAATCTTTACCGATGACTTGATTGCGTATGCGCTCAATCTTTTCAATATTCAGAGCAACAAGACTTTCATTGGCACGCCCGTGATAATATCCCTCGAAAGCCACCGGAATGCCCAAAGGCGCAGCCGGTATCTGAAACATAACGACCCTGCCTTCGGGTCTTTGCAATTCGTAAATTTCAATGAATGAAATATTTTGAGTTGTTTTGTCTCCGATTTCCTTTTTCAGGCTGTCCAAATCTTTGCGGTTGGAGCGATATTGACTGCCGACTATTTGATGTTTTTTATTTTCAACACCGAAAATCAGCCACGCACAAGACCGGCCTTTCAGGTTGGCTTCGTTACTCAACGCTGAAAAGTATTTGCCGATTTTGTCGAAGTCATAGCCGTTTTTAGCCTCTTTGAACTCGACAATTTCGTTTTCCGCCGGAAGCGAAACGGCATCGGACAATATCCTGTGTAACTCTTGATCAGTCATTATATCTATCTGTAAACGACCGTGCAAAAATACAAAAATAATGCAGAATTTGCAAATTTGTCAAGGTATTATTTCCGCGACGACTTCCGATCAAATTCCGACATATATTCAAGCAAGGTATTCTTCAAAACGTCCATGAACTTTGTCCGATTGCCGTCTTTACGGCTTTTGATATTCATAAAATAGTTGGCAAATTCTTTTACTTCAAAATCAAAGAATGTACCCATTTGTATGAACAGTTCTTTGAGTGTAATTTTACCCCCGTTGATTCTTCTTACAAGATATAAGGTATAAATCAATTCTACCCATTCGATAATGCTACCTGTCCATTTCAATTTAGTTTGCTTTGCAGAATGTCCCGCAATCGGGCAATATTCGGCGCTTTGCTTTGCCAAAAGCTGTTTTTCCATCCATTCCTTCTGCATATCGACTATTTCGATGGCTTTTTGCAGGAAGATTGCTACATTTTTTTTTCATCCTCTTTGAGTTTTGCCTTAATACAGAAAGTTCAACCCGCGTGTAGTGCAGTATAGAAAGAGTATCAGCCTTGTTTTGTGGCAATGACGTTTCTGAAAACAAGACATCGAAAAATTCGTTATAACTGTTTTCCAATACCTTAGCGTCTATATCAACGCCCTTTTGTGAAGCTTCCTGCAGTGTGAGGATAAACTTCGTTGAAAGGAATTGTCGTTTCATTTTTTGCTGTTTATGATTTTCGTTTTTATATGAATAAAAACTATTGAATACAAAATCTATTGTAGCAAATAGCGTGTAACAGATTTCATCAACTACGGAGTATATCCGAAAATGAAGCGGGAAAATATTGCTTGTGAACATATTGAACAGTCTGATAATCCCAAATAGAAGTATAGCGATTAAAAACTACTTCACACTTGTACAATTCCTTACCATAATGGCGAAACTCGTTCCCATTTACTTCAAAGCATTAAAAAAACATGGCGATAAAGTCTTTTCGGATATGAAGTCGCGATTTACGTTAAAAAATAAAAAAGCATCCTATGCAGGATGCTTTTTTATTTGATTCAGATGTATGCCTCTAAAAATAAAACCGCAAGCCTCCCATAGGCATAAGACCATACTGATACGTTATGACGTCGCTACCGCGAGCAACGTTATAGTGCTTTACCCATACGTTTTTATGGTTAGTGAGATTGGCTATTTCAAAAAAATACTCTAACGATACTTTTTTGAAATTGATTTTAAGATTTGCATTCAAATCAGCACGGAAATAGGCGGGAAGATGCTCTGCATAAGCGCGACTGTAATCGTAAATCAACTCGTCGCCTTCGTTTTGAACGCTTGCCGGAACGTAACGCTTGCCACCCATGTATGATACTTTTCCGTTTACCGACAGCAAATTCCGCTTACCGAGTTTCCATTCGTAACCCAACAGGGCGTTTAGCGAGTAATTACCGGCAAATTTTGTACTGCGATTTACCCCGTCATATCCTTTATACTGTGACTGATACAGCGACGTTGTGAGCAAAAAATAGTAATTGTTATCGAAGAATTTCTCAAGCGTAAGTTCGACGCCGTAATTTGCACCAACACCCTTGTTCACAAAGACATAATTCCAACTGTTAAACGCTTCGTCGCCGAAATTGAGAATGGATTCTTCGGGAATATCCGGTATGACAGGCACGTTAAACAGATACTGATAATACAGCTCCGCTTTGAGTTGGAATTTGTCGGCAATTTTATGATTATATCCCGCTACGGTTTGCCAACTTTTGGTCATCTTTAACGACTTGTTTTTCAACTCCCCGTTGTCTTTATAGAAATAGGCAAGACGCGGCTGAAGCTGTGAATACAATCCGCCGCCTAAACTGACGGACGAAACCGGCGAAAGGCTCCATTTGAAACCAAGTCGCGGCTCAATGGAGTAATCGCCGTTCAGCATGTAATATTGACCGTGCATGCCCGCCGTCATGAAAAACGACGGGTGAAAATAATGCTGCCACTGCGCGTATGCTTTCAACAAGCCGGAATTGCCTGCAAAATCGTTCAAAACAGCATTTTTGTACATTGTACTCATTTCTGTTAAAAACATGTCGATGCCCAATCCTGTCTTGATGTTATTTTGGCTGTTTGCCCTGTGGCTGATGTCGGATCGGTATGTAAACCTTCCTTCGCGCGTAACTTTATTCAGGTCGGGCGTACTTTGCTGCAAATCGTAGTCAAAGAGTGTTTGGTTTACATTCTGTTTGAAATATTGACCGGAAAAGCGATTTTCTATTCGTGTTGCCGAATTAAACCAATAAGTATAATTTACGCCAGTAAATAATTGTTTTCCATTCATTTTACCTGCCGTTCCTTTGTCGCCTGCAATCTGGTCGTCATCTTTTTCCGGCTCGTATTCGATAAAACTTTTGCCTGCAAGCGCAACAATGGAAAGATTTGCCTTTTTCATCGGAACATTCACTTTGGCTGATACATCCGTATATTCCGGCACCGATTGCATCGGAACGCCCATCATTTGAAGTATGTCCAAAAAGGAATAGCGTCCGTTTATCAGATAGGATGCGCCGCCTTTCGATAGCGGACCTTCTGCGCTCATTTCTACGCCGTTGAAACCGAGCGATGCAAGAAATTCGTGTTTGTTATTGTTTCCGTTGCGCAACCGCAAGTCGAAAATGCCCGAGGTGGCATTGCCGAACTCGGCAGGAAAAGCGCCGGTATAAAAATCGGAGTTTGCCAATTGGTTATTGTTTATCATTCCGATACGTCCGCCTGTACCGCCCATTTCTCCAAAATGATTTGGATTGGGAATTTCAAACCCATCCAAACGCCACGACAGTCCCATTGGCGAATTTCCACGTATAATAATGTCATTTTTTGTATCGTTGGCAGAGGCTACTCCTGCGAGGTTGGAGACCATTCGTCCAATGTCGCCCCACGAACCGGCATAGCGGTTTGCCTCTTCACTTGCAAACATTCGAGCGCTTACAACCGCCTGTTTGTTTAACGGTAATTCTTTTTCGACTTTTGGGGTAACGACAACTTCGTCAAGCGACAGCGCGGTTTCTTCCAATGCGATTTCAAGTACGGTTTCTTTGCCGGAATAAACAAGCACGTTGTTGGATATATACGGAACAAATCCGATCATCGACGCTTTGACGTCGCACCTGCCGGCTGCCACATTTCGTATAATGAACTCTCCGTTTGCATCGCTTGCAGTTCCCAAAGTCTGTCCTTCGGAGGTTACAATAATGTTTGCTCCCGGTAAAGTTTGCCGCGAAAATTTATCAAATACCGTTCCGCGAATAGTTTGGGTATATTGCTGACTCATGCAGTCGTAATGCGTCAGTAGTAACATGATTGCGATGAATAATAATGTTAGATTAACATTAACATTGTTTTGTTTACTTACCATATTTATAATATTTATATTTATTTTGTTTATTCATTTTGTTTTTTGCGGCGCAAAAGTATAAACTTTTTTCGAGTTTTCCAAGCAATAATAAATGATTATAAATTACAAAAAACATTCCATTCATTTAATTTTGAAAAACCTTTTTGCTCAAAAATAAAAATGCAGGATATGATATGCTTGAAAGCATTTAATAACTCTTTATTTAACGCTTTTTTTGCGAGTAAAACATCGTCTATTAAAACTAAAAGTTCATCCCATAACGATGCTGATTCTCTATAAATATTAGATATGTCGATAAGACGATTATCATTGAAATAGAAAGATAAAAAGTTTAAATATCGAACAAACAGCATCCTGTATCCACCCTTAACACTATAACCTCCGGTTATTGAAATTTTCATTCTTAATAAATTCTCTTGGATTTGTTCGGATGATAAAAATTTAGTCCAAGCATCAATCACTCGTAGGAATTTATTTAATCCACTTGCAGAAGAATACATTGATAATACTCTGTTTTGATAAAGATTTAAATTAATTGTTGAATTTAATGATAACTTAATAGATGTTTCAAGAGAATACAATTCATTGCAAAAGTCAAATAAATATAATGTGCGTCGAGGATTTGTATCTTCTATGCCTTTATCCCTTCCCTCAAAAAATTTATCGAACGGGATTTCTTTTAGATTAAAACTTCTATTATCGTAATAATAAAAAATCTCGTTATTCATATCACATCCAACAACTGTTATCCAATGCGCCGGGGCATACGAGACAAAACCTGCTGTTTCATTGCGATTTGGCACACATAAAGATGGGTGTAATTGTAAAACTATAATATGATTACTGTTAAATAAATCCATTATACATTTTAATTCATCAGCAGGATTTTTTGAATTGATTGTTCTATACTTTAATCCGGTATTTGATACTAATGAAGGTAACATATTTGGGTAATTAACAACGATATTATATATATGCTTATTAACCATTCCTACAAAACCCAAATAAATACAGCAACTTAATCCATATATTACAGATTCGTCATACTTATATCCGTGAAACTGAAGTAAGTTACTGAATGAGGAACAAAAACAATTCCCTGATATATTATGGTTTATACGCTTAATATTATTTGTCATATTCTAAATAATTTACTGAATGTATCTGCAATATTCTTCTCTTTTTCAATAATCGAATCTAAAAATAATAGAAATTCTTTTGTTGAGAATGTCTTTTCTGTCTCGTGCAATTTCAATATATCTATCCATTGTTTTTTTGCTTCATTAAGCGCTAATACTAACTTTTCAACACACACCGGTAATTTATCTATATTGATAGTCAAAGCATCAGCGTATTTGCCTCTATACATGTCAAATTCTTTTAATCTGATATATTTTTTTAATGTGATTTCCACTTGAGTTCTATAGTAATCAACAATTTCCGTTCTTTTTTCCTGTATTATTATATTCCTATATGTCAATAAAGATTTATATCCATTGCCGGGACTATTCAAACACAAAGACTGTCTTTTTAACGCATTAATTATGAGTTTACTATAATCAAATTCTTCTATATAAAATGGTAAAGAAAAGAAGATATAATTAGAATTAAAATAATTATTTTTATATACATCCCAAGAGTTCATAAAATGAGAAAACGAAACTCCACAGGTATTATTAGCATCTATTTTTAGTGAAACATTTATATTATTTGAATACGAATGTTCATTAAAAGAAAGCAATTTTTCAGCTATGTCTCGTTTATTTAACAAACAGTATAAAGGTACATCATTTGTGTATGTTTTATAATCATCATATAGAATATTATCTGAAATTATTACAATGTTGGATTTATCATTATCCAAACTTTCGGCCAATTGTTGAATTTCGCCATTTCTATTAAATTCAATATAGGCATTAGTAGAAGTTGATAAATTATCCAAGAAGTACGGATTAATAATATTCAGATAGAAGCTACTTTCTGATAGTGGATTATAAAATTTTTCAAAATTGACAATTAGCGGGATGCCAAGAATAAAAAGAACCGTCTCATCAATGAATTGATCCTTTTCGGATAAATATTCGGATAAAATATTGGATACACAATTAAACATTTATATCAATTTTCATAAGGTAAAAATAAATTTGGATATAGGGCTTTTGCCATATTGATTTTCTCAATTAATAAAGGCGGTATGGATATGATTAATTTTTTTGTATCAGACGAAACAAAAACGTGCTTAGTATATCCTTCTGCTACATATTGAGTGTTTTCGTCATTACAATACATTCTATATTTAAATGCAAACCGTCCTACTTTCGAATAATACATTTTTGTTTCTATCCGTATTTTATGTTCAAATAAAATCATATTTTTATAACAACAATTTGCCTCGATGACAGGCATGGCAACACCCAATTGGGCAAAATCAGAACGATTCATTTTTATAATATTTTCCAAAAATACAAATCGTGCATTTTCAAACCATATAAAATGTCGCGAATGATGAACTACATTCATAGCATCTATATCTGAAAAGTTCGGTTTAAAGCAATAAAATAAATCCATTTGATTATATATTTAATTGATTATATTGTTTAATTCCATAATTATTAAACCATTCATAGAGTAACTGCATTTGCTCTTTTTCTGCGTCATATATAATTGAAAATTGGGCTAATAAATCTTCATTATTACTACAAAGCGAACCGTTATCTGCATATCTTTTAAGAGATTCTATGAAATTTGTCCAATAGATTGAAGTTTGAGCAAATTTACTTGATATGATTTTTAGATGCTCATCACATAGCATTGATGATAAATGATTTAAAAACAAAGAATATTGTTTTCTGGCCAATCCTCCTCCATTAAAATTTTTATTAAAGAAATAAATTAGATTTATTCCGTTTTGGATAAAATCGGAATAATTATAAGGGATAAACCACGCGATTATATCCTCTCTGAATTTATCTAATCCTGTCAATCCCATAGGTTGAAGAGCAGGAGGAGAAAAAAAGTTTTGAATAACTCTTTTTATCGCATTCAAAGAGCAGTTTATTATGTCTCCTGTATCAATATGTGGCGGGACATTAATAGAAAACCATTCTCCATTAGCCGAAAAATAAGGGTCTTTCTGCAACTTATACTTATCACTAAACCAAATCTTTTTTAGTATGTCATCGGTTAAAACAATAATTTGCGAAGATGTGGTTGTATCAACTGCGATAAGTTCCCTTCTCTCTCTATTACAACCCACAATAGATATATAATGTATTCCGGTTGAGAATAAAGATTCGTCGGATGTTTGATTTTTATATACATATTTTTGTAATAGAAAAAAATCAACGCATATATTAACAATGACACGATTTTCTAATGATTCGTGTATAAAGTCGAAATATTGGTCATTAACTTCAAATACATTTTTCATTAAATAGCAATTTAGTCCTGTTGCTAAAGATTCAATAGACTGGTCAAAGATTCCTGTTATTAATGGAAATGGAGAGCGTTTATTTATTTTTGCATCACAATATGCAAAAACAAAACTCCCTGAAATTCCAAATACGCTGGAATGTGATAGTGGATAACCATAAAACGACAGGTTATTCCTAAATGTGCATAATCTGCAATCAAATGCAGGAAAACTTTTTTTTGCAAACTCTAAACTATAATCTATCATTGTTTGTGGATTTTATTATTTGACTGGATTTTATATATTGTTTTAATTCGACATAATAATCCTCTATGTTTATCGCCGGATAATTATATTGCTTACTACAAATATCATTAAAGTTATTTAAAGAGATTGTTCCATTAAAAAATTTAATATAGGCTTCTATTTCCGGCGTCTTATTGTATTTCTTGACTAATTTTATCGCATTTTTAATCATTGCATTTCGCATCATTGTTGAGTCTCTATTATGATCCAAATGAAATAATTTATTCTCATCATGATATGCTAATTTAATCCCGTTATTGAAAGCCCTGTAACATAAATCTACATCTTCAGGTCCCCATGTAACAAAATTCTCATCGAACATTCCTATTTTAATTACTTGAGCTTTTGAAATACAGATATTTGCTCCGGTAACTAATCCCCACCAACACGCTATTGTATCTATATTATTATTCTTTCCAATAATTTTAAGTGGTTCATATATAGGGTCAATATTGATATTTTCAATAACTTTTTCATCTATACGGATATGCAAAGTGTCATTTTTAAATAATTCCAATACAAAATCAATATTGATTTTATATAAATTACCTGCATGTATTCTTGTGGGATAGATTTTCAAATCATGATACAATCTTTCTATATATCTATCATTTAAGATTATATCATCATCTAAAAATAATATATAGCTTCCCGTAGATTTATTTATTCCTATATTACGCGATTTTGCTAACCCCAAATTGGAGTCATTATGAATTATTTTTAGCGAATACGCGGTCTTTATATGATTTAAAAAATCACGTGTCTCATCTGAACTACCATCGTTTACTACAATAATTTCAAAATTAATATTTGTTTGTTTGTTAAGATTGAATAAAGTCCGCTCCAAATATACTTTCTTATTGTATGTGGCGATAACTATACTTATTGAATAATCAGACTCAAACATAACTCAATAATTCAGAAATTTCTACTTCTTCAAAAAATTCGGCTTTCTCGCCTCTCATTTTATTTGCTTCTTCAATGAGTTGTACATAATCAACTGTTTGCAGTTGGGTCGTATAATATTTCATCGCTTTAATTTTATTATCATACATATCGTTGTTTAATAATAACTTTCTATTCGCCTTTTTGACAGGCTTCCATACTTCATATACATAAATAGATGTGGATGATATATTTATTTTTTGACTAAGCAACAATTCTACAATACTTTTAAAACAATATCTATGGTCCGGATGCAAATCATCGTAATACGGTAAAAATATTGTATCAAATAATGTGTTTTTAAGACATTTTGCTATATTTATTTTTAAATTTTCATATTCTTCATTATTTTTAAGCAGACATTCCGGTGCATTTATAAAAATAACATTATATCCAAATTCATCAGCAACCGACATTGCTTCTTTTTGCCTTGGTAATGTATCATTACATTTTGCAGGCGATATTGACCGATAACTTTCTTGCGTACAAAATAATACGGTAACATTACAGTTATTATTTCTCAAAAATTGTATACATCCCCCACAGCCAATAACCTCATCATCCGGGTGTGGAGCAATTATAAGAACAGACTGAAATTCAATTAGTGTATTTTCTATACTTGACAAACATAAACAATTAAGATTCAAGTAATCCCGTTTCAATATATTCAGCAAAAAATCCGTGCGAAGTCGTTTATTATTACTCATATTTTCCAAAAATTAGCGATGCGCAATTACCGGCAAATCCAAATGAATTAGACATGATATAATTCATTTTATTGTCATATATCGTTTTCTTTATGATATTATATTGAAAACCATCAATCATTTCATTGAAATTAATATTAGCCGGTATTATTGAATTTTTGAGCGCTAAAATCGAAATTAAAGCCTCAATAACACCTGCGGCGCCTAATGTATGACCTATCATTGATTTTGATGAACTAATAGGCAATGTTTTTAATCTATCCGCCCCAAATAATTTAGTTAGTGCATTTAATTCCATTATATCGTTATATTTAGTTCCTGTGCCATGCAAATTAACATAATCAATATCATCTTTATAAATATTTGCATCAGAAAGCGACAAAAGCATTGTGTGATACGCTCCTAATCCATCGGGACGTGGTTGAGTTGCATGATATGCTTCGTTGCATATACCTGTTCCTTTTAATTCGCAATAAATTTTCGCATTTCGCTTTTTTGCATATTCGTCACTTTCTATGACTAATGCAGCGGCACCTTCTCCAATTAATAGTCCGCTTCTATTGTTATCCATCACCTTCAAATCAGTTTTTGTCAATGCCATTAATGCGTTGAAGCCATAAAGCGATATTTCTGAAATAGGATCGACACCAACAACCAATACAACATCACACAAATCTGCAACTATTAAATCTTTTGCAAACGCTATGGCATTTGCTCCGGCGCTACACGCTGTTATACTGGCGGCAATACCACCGTAAAACCCAAAATACTTGGCTATATCATAGGCTATTAAAGCAGGAGAAATGTTTAAACAAGCATCTTTATGAGTTAACTTATTCAGTGGATTTAATGGCGTTTTGTTATTTTCGTCATAATTGTAGATTATGTCGTCAATATATCCGGAATAACCACCTACTGATGTTCCTATTGAAATACCAACCCTAATCGGATTAAAATCCGTCAATCTTGCGTCATGTATAGCTTGCAGAGATGCGTGCATCGCCATTATGTTTACATTTTGCCCTGTAATTGTGGCAACATCATCTAATTCTTCAATTGATGCAGCAAAGTTATTTCTTAGAGAATCGGTATTAATTTTGGAGATTCTCTTGAAACCATGCCTCTCATTGAATAAATTATCACTAAAATTCGCAATGTTTTTTCCGATAGATGTATAGCATCCTAATCCGGTTACAAGTGTTTTTCTTTTCATCATTATTGTTTTTATCTATTATTTTATTGATTTTCAATCCAAATTATTTCTTTCCCTTTCTTTATAACTTTGTCATCATGACTGGCGATTATAAAATTGGTCAATTGTAGATTATTTAGTTCTTCCATGAGATTTATGATTTTAACGGCATTCTCTCTATCAAGATTAGCAGTAGGTTCATCGGCAAATACAATTTCAGGATTTCCCACAATAGCCCTGGCAATTGCAACTCTTTGTTGTTCGCCTCCGGACAATTGTCCTGGTCGGCTGTTTAATTTATCTTTTAGCCCAACTAATATCAATGCTTCTTCTGCTTTTTTTCTTCTTTCGTTATATTTAAAATTAGAAAGAGTCAATGGTAATTCCACATTTTCTATGGACGTTAATACCGGTATAAGATTAAAAGATTGAAATACAAAACCAAAATGTTTTTTTCTGACATTAACAAGCTCTTTTTTATTTCTAAAATCAAGTAGCTGATTTTTGAAATAATACTCACCACTGCCGGGAATATCCAATGTTGCCAATATATTTAACAAAGTAGATTTTCCCGATCCGGACGGTCCGGCTATTATAGAAAAACAATTATGAAAAAACTCAACGGAAAAATTATTGAGTACGGTATTTTTTACATTGCCGTTTTGATAAAACTTCGTGATATTTTTTAATGAAATAATAGAATTCATGAGATTATTTTTTTAGAAAAAACAAACTAACAATACTGAACTTTGAAAATTATATATTGGTAATGCCCTATTATAAAACATTGTTGTAAATTCCATTTGAAAATTATTCATTTTAATCATCACATAAGGTGATAGGATTAAATTTTTTGACCACGGATCATAATAAGAGCGCAGGGATGTTAGCCATTTATCATACAAATCATGATACTCAATACTGCCAAATATACTGTGTTTACTTATACTTATCGGATCATAAATAATAGTATTATCCGGAAGGTAGTTTTTGAAAGTTTGAATATCTTTCTTATTGAGATAATCATCCCTGTATCGGTATTCATATCTTAAAGTAACGTGTTTGCCAAATAAAATCGAACCGCCTAAAACTACTTCTGTCCAAATTTTTCTTAAATTGGAAGAGGACACATTATAAATATTACCGTCTATATCAACTTTGAGACATTTGGAATAATTCCGAACAGCCCCTTCAAAGTAATTAACAAACCAATCTCCTGCAAATGTCATATCTCCATTAAATTGTTGATATTTTGTGTATTGAACAAATGAAAGTTCGGCATTTACTCTTTCGTTCGAGAAATCATACTTTAACGCATAGCTAAAATCCTTATGTTCTTTATCAGGAAAAACATAAAAGTTTATTGATTTATTTTTAAATAAATAACTGTAATTCAACATCAAAATTCCTTCAAGTCTATTTTCGGTTCTAAAAGGGTCTTTTTGAATATGAAAATTGGTGGGATTCCATATTTGTCCTGCTCCCCAATCTAATCTTTTCTTTCCTGCGATGAAATAATGTTTATTGTTATATGATAATTGTGAATATAATTCTTGGAAAGACAATCTTGTTGTTTTTTCAAAATTTTCGTTTTTAATATCACCTTCAATTTGCAAAACAGTTTCTATTCCTCCAATGTCATTCTTTAATTTTATAATTGGATATAATTGTGAAACAGAGGAAAATTCCGAAATACCCATAATATTATCCGGATTTATTGACGACTTATTATATATATTTGAATAAGTCGTTTTTGATTCTAATATAATCTGATAATAAGTATCTGCTGTTTGAGCAAAGAAAATATGACTTGTCATGCTAAAAACAAGCATATAGATTAATTTCATTTTATCTGTTATTTTCAATCGTTTTTATTGTTTTTTTAAGGCATCCAAAGAGAAGTATTCAATATTCTTTTCGCTTTTCCTTTGGATATTTGAATAATACAATTTTGTTATCGAGTCTTTACTTAATTCGTTTTTGATGACTATAATAGTAGGCATGAAAATATCATCTATTTTAACTATATTTTCATACATCATTGTTGTGATAATTTTTCCTGAAAGACTGTACATTTCTTGTTGTAAAAGCACTTGCCGTTTGGCATCGAATGTTAGAACTACTTTATTATATGATACAGATAAATCTTTGGCTTTTAGCTCAATCTTTACAATTGAATCACTATGATGTACAATGTTGGTTACTTCATAATCCTTTTTCAATGAAACTTTCATTAAATCTCTATTGCTGGCATCACTGCCCATAAAAGATTGTTTAAATGGCAATTTAACAACTTTGCTTGTTCTTGGTAAATACATCCATAAATTAGAGTTATCATTAAGCATTCGCCGACCTTTTTCTACGGCTGGCTCTGTAAATTCCATTCGCATTTTTTCTTCGTGCCGGTAAAATTCCATCTTGTAATATTTTATCAACTTGTCATTTTTGTAAATTTCCATTTTCAAATTTGCTTTTTCTATATACAAACTCCTGTCGATTACATCTAAATAATCAACATCCTGATTGCTTGAAAAAACACTGATACTTATGTAGAATAATGGAAGTAATAAATATAATCTTTTCATAACTATAATATATCTAAAATCAATATTAATCGTTCTCTTTCAATAATTGAATTGTATTGTTGTTGGCAGATGAAATAGACGCCATTGTTGCTAAAATAGGATATATTACTGAAAAAGTTAATGTTGATGTCAAGTCTATAGTTGTTAATTTTAGGTGGATGATTGAAGAACCGAATACAAATGACAGGGAGTTTCCTAAATAAATTCCATCATTCAGATAAAAAATGAATAGAATTACTCCAAAAATAATGATGCCAACGATAGAAAAACAAACACCTATATAAACCGATTCATAAATAAATATAGATTTAATAGACACACTTGAAAATCCCAAGGCAGACATCGTCCCTATTTCTAATTTTCTTTTTCTTATGTTTTCGACTTGCATTGACCATATTCCAATAAATGAAATTAAAATTAGAAAGACGGCAATACTCAACATTCCGTATTTATTCAGTTTTGCGAGAGTTTGGGCTGTATTTAAATTATCTTTATATGTTGATACATTGAAAAAATCCGCATTATGCGTCAATTCATTTAATTGATTTTTAATTAAGTTTTTAATATTATCAACGTCTGACAAATCTTTAAGCGTAATCACTATTTTAGTTGGAAGATTACAATTATACAATTGTTTAGTCTGTTCATAATTCAGATATATAGTATTTTTATTCATTTGAGATGTATATCTAAAAATACCGGAAACTAAATATTCTCCAATATTAATTGCTCCATCAACCGTATGTTGTAAAATTTCGCAGTTATCACCTACTTTTAAGTTTAAACTTTCTGACAGACCATTACTTATCAATATTTCATTGGAACCGTTTGATAAATCTATATCGCCGGAGAGTATTTTAATATGTTGTTTCAAATTATCTTCCTCCGATTTTGTTAATCCAATTATTGCTACACGTTGATTATTACCCTCAAAATAAAGTGAAGAATGGGATGTATAAATTCTTGGGTGATAGTCATAATGCCATTGTATGAGTTTAAAAATGCTGTCTCCGTATTCTTTATTTTTAACGCTTGCTAAATCTTTATTTATATCAACAGTGATTGCGCCCGTTTCAAAATTGATATTGCGTAAAATCATTTGTGTTTCTATGCCTTTGGATAAAGATAGAATAAACAGGACGAGGATAATAGAACAAGAAATTCCTATTCCATTCAAAATTGTTGCATTGGCGTTCCTGTAAACATTTCGTATTGCCAATCTTATAAATAATGAGATATTTGAACTCATTTTTTGTTTATTAAGCTTATTATGTTCTGCTTTTTTAGTTTCATTAGACTTATTAATATTGAAACAACAATTGTTGTTGAGAATAATAACAAGACATAAAAAAGATTATTCAAATACAAAAATGGAGAAAGTTTCTCGCTCATTAATGCGGCCTGCATTTCTTTTGATGCAATATTAATTCCATCGTATGGAAGGAAAGAGAATATAAGGGATAAAATTGAATAGGCTATTAATACGGCCATAGTTGATATAATCAAAAATTCAATACAAACGCTACTTATAATTTTATTCCATGAAAATCCCATCGCAAGTAAAGTTCCAAATTCCTTTTTTCTATGATTCACAATTAAGGCAACAATATTAATCAATATAATTAAACTAAAAGAAATGAATATAACTTGAATAAAAAAACTTGCTCCTTTCCAAACATTTACAACAGTATATAATAAAGGTACTGTTTTATTCCACGATGCAATTTTCAAATCACTATTTGAGGTTTGAAAAAACTTCGCAATTCTATTGTACTCATTTTCAGGAATATCAATTTTATTATATGCGTTAATTAATAATTCGACACATTCATCTTTTTCTAATTGAATAATAGTTTGTCCAATACTGTAAGGAATGAAGCAAATGTGGTCAAAATATATAGCGAGTCCGGTTTCCCTAAAAATACCTGAAACCACACAAATTTCATCACTGATGTACCCATTTATATTATCTGCCATTAATAATAGGGTGTCTCCTACGTGGCAATCAATATCTGATGCCATGGATTCGCTTATTAATATTTCATTCTGCTTTGGAATTGTTCCGTCAATCAAAAAAAGGTTGTCCTCTAATTTTTCAAAATGCGATGTTTCTAAGGCATGAATAAGAGCATACGATAAATTTTCTTTGAATGAAAGTAAAGATCCGAATCTTACCCGTTTATGTATTGCCAAATTATGGAACTGTTTTACTAAATTTGCATGATTGTCATCACTCCAAAGAAAAACTTCTTGCTCATTAATCTGCGTTTCTAATATGTTTATTCCCGCGCTTGGAGTATTGTAAACTATAATTTGAGCTGAAAATGAATTATTTATCGCTTCCCGTAATTGTTTTTGTATTCCATTATTCAATGATAGGTAAATCAATATAACAAAGGATGATATTGCTACACATAGAACTGTAAAGAATGCTTGCTTTTTCTTTCTTCCAATATTTCTAATTATGTATTTAAATAGCTCATTCTTCATATCATTATTTTATCCTTTTTATTATGCTTTCAAATACAAATGAAGAAGGTATGAGATTCGCCAAAATAAACGAATCTCATACACTTGTGCATACGGCTATTTATTCTTTGTTACAAAATCATAGATAGTATTGACCGATTCAAATATATGCATGTCTTCATCGGATATTGTAACATCAAATTCATCCATTAATCCAACTGCTAATTCTAATGAATCAATAGAATCTAATCCCAAGCCTTTGCCGTTCTCTTTTGAGGCGAAAAGTAAGATTTCATCTGATATGTCTTCTGATGAAATCTTTAGATTCAACCTCTTAATAATGATCTCTTTGATTTTTGTTTTTACTTCTGTTGTACTCATAATACTGATTTTTAATATTTATTTATTTTATTTATAAAGCATTACTTAATCCGCCGTCAATTTTGATGGTCTGTCCTGTAATATAAGAGGAATAATCACTAATTAAAAAACAGGTGAGATGCGCTACTTCTGCGGCTGTTCCAAATCTTTTTAAAGGAATTTTTTCCTTAAATGCCAAATCCTGTTCTTTAGGTTCTGCCAATATACCTGTATCTATGAATCCGGGAGCAATACCATTAACTCTAATATTGTACATAGATAATTCTTTCGATAATACTCTTGTCACGGCATCCAAGCCGGCTTTTGATGCACTATACGCAGCTTGTCCTTTTAATCCATGACTTCCCGCCAAGGAACTCACATTTAGTATAGAACCCGTTTTATTCTTTATCATTTCCAATGATACATATTTTAGAACAACGAAAGCATCTATCAGATTGGTTGTTACGATGTTATTAAAACTCTCTTTGCTTGTGAGAGGTATGAAACTTCTGATCATAATTCCGACACAATTAATAAATGCGTCAATTTTGTATTGACTGAACAATTTCGATGTTACTTTTTTTATTTCCTGTTCATCCTTAATATTAAATTTAACCTTTATTGATTGAGGATATTCTTTTTGCAGAATTGCAATCTCTTTCTCGTTTGTATTATAATGCATAATTACAGTAGCATTATATGATAATAAGTGTTTGCAAATTTCAATCCCAATTCCACTGCTTGCTCCAAGAACAAAGATACATTTGTCTTTAAAATATTGTTTGAACTCCATAATATATTACTTAGATATTATAATAGAACTGATACTTCCACCAACTAAATAACTGTTTACCATAATATGAGTACAGTCGCTATTCAGTTTTAGATATCCGCAAATAATCGCAAAAGTATCGCTTGCGCCAAAAGTTTCGCCGATCAAGTCTTTTATCCAAATTATTTCAGGAAGTTTGTTGCCTGCAAAAACTTTTTGTATTGCAGCAAATTCAGATTTTCTTTGATTATTATCTTGACTTAATCCTATAATTGCGCGAATGTTTCTTCTGTCTAATCCGGACTTTCTTATTGTATCTTCCATAACTAAGCAAATCATAGAAGACGAGATTTGCCCGGTATTATCTATATTTGAGTTGGCTATATCATTGAGTTTGGATGACGTTGAACATATATTGCATAATATTGGAAGTCCCTTATCTTCTGCAAATTGTTTTTTAGTTACTGCAACAAAAGCAGCTCCTTCGCTTAAACAGTCATTAGCGTTTAAATTATTAATTTTTGCATTTTTTACGTCTTCCAACAATTCATCAACTCCGCCGACTATCAATAAATCTGCTTTTTCCTGTCGTAATACAATATCCGAATAACAAATCGGATTGTATCCGGAAATAGTAGTATTAAATCCTTTATATTGAGAGAAAATAGATAAAATTCCTGTTACGGCATTAGAAACAGTATATGGAAACAATATCGGGCTTGCTTTATTTACGCCTTTATCAATAGCCGATTCGATAAAATCTTTACAACTGGATGCAGCTCCGTAAGTTGTAGATAGAATAATCCCATAATTAGATTCTTCTTGGTTTGAATTTATTTCATCAAAGCAATCATAAAAGGCATTTAATGCAATGAGAGATAATCTGTTCATTCTTCTCAGAAAATCTTCTGATAATTTTGCTCCGATTGTTTCTCTTAAAAATTGGTCATCAATCATTAAGATTGACTTTCCCCCGGTGCCGTTTAGAATATTTGTCCTAAAATCATTTACGGATAATCCTACATTGTGACTTACTCCAATCGAACTGATAACTAAAATATTATTCATGGCATTATTTGAAAAAATATGTGATTGAACCTTTTGCTACAATATCATCATCAACAAAAGCAGTGGCATCTACTTTTGCGAATTTTGAAAATTTACCTGCATATACCGCGTTTATCTTAATTGTGTCTCCCGGTATGATAAATTTCAAAAATTTAAAATTATCAATTTGGGCAAGAAATCCGTCTTTAAGAATAGGATTCTTTTTGGCAATTAAAATTCCGCCTAATTGTGAACATGTTTCGATAAGAAGAGCGCCCGGATATATCGGTTCATCATCAAAATGTCCCCATAAATTTATATCGCTGGCTGTTACGTTTTTTATTCCAACAATCTCGTTTTCTTCTATTTTTAATACTCTATCAATTAAGATAAATGAGAAGCGTTGTTTTAAAATAGTTCTGATTTCTTTTTGTTGAATCATATATATTTAAGTTAATTATTTGTTTATGAAACTTGATCTTCCCATCTAAAATAGCGAACGCCTAAAAATATAAAGCAAACAAACATCAAAACAATCATTATCATTTGAATGATTAAACCTTGAGAATACTCTGCTATCTCTTTATCACAGAAAGCTCTGAATACATTTACGAAATAGGTTAATGGATGAATGAATGCGATTTTCTGGACAATTGCAGGCATAACTGTTTCCGGAATAAATACATTACAGAAAAAAGCGGCGGGAAAAGATGCAAATCTGGTTATTGTGTTCCCCATCTCAATGCTATTTGCAAAATTTGTTAATACAATTCCTAATGCAATGAAAGCAAAAGAACTGACCAAGAGTAATAAAATTATAACGGACAGATTTCCTACAAAATTATAATCAAAAAATACAAGCCCGATTATAATATTCAATATCGTTTGAGCCATAATTATAACAAAATAACCGATAGAAAAGCTCGTTATAAATTCAAATTTAGAAAGTGGAGTTACTTTGAGTCGCCTAAGACTTTCTTTTTGTTTAAGCCCCAATATTGTAAGCCCGCCTGATAATGCTATTTGCATAATAGCGAATATAAGAATACCAGGAAATATATACTCAAAGCCGCCGATAGGAATATCCTTTATATATTTCAGTTCATAAGCAGGTTCTTCAACATCAATATTATTGATTTGCCTAATCATTGATTTGATAAGAGGTTCAATATAGTTTAAATTATCAGTATTAGACGTTGAAACAAGTACTTTGTTAGCAATGTTGCCTTCAACAATAATACCTGCCATTAAGTCGCCTTTTTCAATAGATTTATATAAGGAAGTCTCATCATAAAGGTATATGCAATCATCGGACAATTTGTTTCTTATGTTTGTATTCTCTCCGTCTGACAAACAAATGCCTATTTTAACATTCATATTATATATGCTGTTTTGAAGTATTCCAAAGATTACAAGCATAAAGGTATTGAAGAAGAAAATAAAGAACAAATTCTCTTTATTCCGTATAAACAGGGTTATAAACGCCTTAGTTAATGCGAATATTCGTTTCATGATATAATTCTTTTTGGGTTAATAATAGGAATACATCTTCCAAATTAGCTTGATGTATTTTTATGTTTTTAATAGTTACATTATTTTTTTCTGCCTCTGAAAGTATATTAAATAAAGCCGATGGCAAATTATTTACATATATGTATATTGTGCTTTCTGTTAATTTCGTCTTTAATTCGTTAATAACAGGTATTTTTAATATTTCATCACTTCTGTCTAATGTTATTATATGCTCTATTGACAAACTGTTTATTAAACTCACAGGACTATCATCGGCTATAATTCTTCCCGCATCAAGTATAATAACTCTATTGCATAGATACTCGGCTTCTTCCATGTAATGGGTAGTAAGTATGGTTAATGATTCTTTTGCCAGCTCTTTAATTATTTTCCAAATAGATAGTCTCGCATTAGGATCAAGTCCCGTAGTTGGTTCATCTAAGAATATTATCTGCGGTTTATTCAATATTGCTAAACAAAGTTTTAAGCGTTGGAATTGTCCACCGGATAAATGCTTTACAGTTGTTTTTTTACATTTATCCAAATCTAATTTCAACAATAATTGGTTAGTATCCTCAATGCCGTCATACAAAGTCTTAAATAGATCTATGGTTTCTTTTACAGTCAAATCTTCAATCAAGCTGTTCTTTTGTAACTGTATTCCAAAGTGTACCTGTCCATTTTTATGATTCTTTTTCATATTATACCCCATCACATACACCTCGCCTTTATCTATGGTTCTTAATCCTTCAACTGTTTCTAACAGAGTTGTTTTGCCTGCGCCATTGGGTCCTAATATTCCTATAATATCACCTTTCTTTATTTCAAGATTAATATTATTGAGAATAGTTTTACCATTATAATATTTGTACAAATTTGTTATTGAAATCATTACTTATTTTATATTAAATTAATATATAGCAAACGGATATGACAATATTTTTAGCAGATACCAAATTGAAAGATACATTTGATATTAAGCCATTTTTGCCTTTAAGTCTTATTTGATTATCCAATCTACAGGTTGAATATTTATTCATTGGTAGATTTAAGCCAACGCCTAACATTTTCAAATAACTTTCTTTTATTGACCATATTTGAGTTAATCGATGCATATCTTCAATAGTCGATAAATCAGACATTTCCTCTTTTGAGCAGAATAACTTTAATATTTTCGGATTAAACCGTCTTACTTTTTCGACGTCAATCCCTATTTGTTTTGTAGAAAAAGCGCCTACAATTATATCGTTAGTATGTGAAAAATTGAAATGAACATTTGAAATGCCTCTAATCATAGGTTTACCCCAATGATTTTTGTAAATTTTCACATCCGAATTATTGATTCCGTAATAGTTTGATAACATATATTTTGTTATGCTTAAAATCAAAATGTCCGATTTCATAAGACTACTCTTTTGGGAAAGCGTAATCAAATAATCTGACATTGGAATAATGCAAGATATTGAACTCATTGTGTTTTGAATATTATAGTGTCAAGCAAGGATAAATCGCTATATTTCAGATGTTTATTAAAAATACTCCCATTCGCTAAAACAAAGCGTAGTTCTTAATTGTTCTCTCCCGCTCGTTTTTAATATTGGCGGACGATAATGGAAACATACAATTGGCATGAAACGCATAAAAATAGGAATATATAAGATGTTAATGTAATCATTTGTATTTAAATTATTTATATCATTAAGATTGCAAATTTAATTTCACTAAAAAAGCTCGTCAGTCCCATAGCACTGACTTTTCTAATATTATGATGCAAAGATACGCTTCTTTTAATAATATTTATTAACAAAACAAACGAATCTATTTACATAAAAAAATAAAAATCAGAATAGCAATGTTTTTTGAGATTATTTGCCTAAAAATTCTATCTACCGATAATCCTTGTAATAATGTCATAATCATTTGTACTTAAACTATTTGCATCATTAAAATTGTAAATTTAACTTCACTAAAAAAGCTCGTCAGTCCCATAGCACTGACTTTTCTAATCATTATGACGCAAAGATATGCTTCTTTTAATAATATTTATTAACAAAACGGACAAATCTTTTTACATAAAAAAGGAAAATCAAGATGGCGATGTTTTTTTGAGATTGGTTAGTCTAAAAACTCTATATGATAATAATCCTTTGAAAATAGATATGTGCTTATTTATCAGAAATATAGCGCACTCAAATATTATCCTGAACGAATTTTGCAACTTTTTAAGTATAATACAGTCAGCTCACAACACAACTTTTATTTCATAGCGAAAAGACAGAATCTTTCATAAGCGGGCAACATTGTTCTTTTTCATGAGTTTTCTATCCACTTTATCTGCATATTGACAAGTTCGATGGCTTTATCTAAAAAGATTACCTCATTTTTTCTGCCCCCTCATACCGACGCAATTTACTTCCACAACCGGAGCAACTTACTGCCACCCGCCTGAAAATCAAACAGAACTATACTCCGTTCATCTACTTTTGCACTGCATTACTATTGATGCAATCATTTAAAACATAAAACAGTATGAACGAAAATTTGAAAGCCCAAGACGTACTTCTGGTCAGAGAAAAAGGCAGTAACGAGTTGAATGTTGCGAAAATGGACAAGGACGGCAAGGTGAGACAGTCTAAGCCCGATGACAGCGAAAATCCCGATTTTCTAAAAATCGACAGGCAAGGTAACATCCTTGAAAATTTCTTTGAGAATTTCAAGCGGCAAGTCAAAGACCCGACGCGCTTCGAGTTTTTCCGCGTACCGGCAGAGAAATTTAACGAAGTCGTACAGAAATTACAGGAAGCGTTTAAGAATCCTGAAAAGCCTGAAAACAAAGAGTTTTTGGACTTGCACCGAATCAACCCCGAAGACTTTTTGAAAAAACAGACGCAGGAACAGGGCAAAACCCCATCGCAAACACAAACATCTGAAAAAAGTTACGCTATCGACCCCAACAGCGTGCATTGGGACAAACTCGAAAAGTTCGGCATTACCCGCGAAACGCTCGAAAAAACAAGCATCGCCAAAGATGGAACAAGCAATCTTGACAAGTTGCTGGATTACCGGAAAACCGGTTTGGTAGCTGTTTCCATTCAAATTGAGGGCGAATCATCACCCCTGCGCACCGACGCGCGTTTTTCGCTTCGCAAACAGGAAGACGGCAGTTTCATCCCCGCTATTCATCCCATCCGGCACAAGCCCGATTTGGACAGTCCGTATTTCGGCGTAAAATTTACCGACGAGGATAAAAAGAATTTGCAGACAACCGGCAATCTTGGTCGAGTTGTCGAAGCTGAATTTCGACAGGGCGAAAAAATGCCCGTCCTTCTGTCATTGGATAAACTGACGAATGAAATTGTTGCTTTCCGTGCCGACCGGCTGAAAATTCCCGACACTTACAAAGGCGTACAGTTGAATGAGGAACAAAAGCAGAAATTTGGCGAAGGCAAAGCCGTATGGATTGAAAACCTGTATTCGCCCGATAAAAACAAATTTTATTCCGCTAATGTTCAGTTCAATGCCGATACCCGCAGTTTCACTCCTCATTTCAACAACGATAAAAAGCAGAGCCAAAAACAGGATAACGAACAAAAAGACGTTCAAAAAACTTTTCGCGGAAAAGAACTGACCGGCGAACAGCGCGACAGCCTTCGGGAAGGTAAAACCGTCCATATATCCGGTTTGGTTGATAAAAAAGGAAAGGGCTACAGCGGCTATATTACGCTAAATAAAGAAACCGGAAAAATGAATTTCATGTTTCCTAAGCAATATAAAGAAGCGCTTGCAGGCGGAAAGGTTATTCCCGACGACCGTCATAAAACGCAGGTAGCCGTCAATTCTGAAGGCAAAACCAATGAGGCAACTAAAAACGTGAAAGTGCCTTTGAATAAAGGACAAATGCAGCCGACCAGAAAGCAGGCGGAAAAGCAGAAACAGGGAAAACAAAAAAAATCAAAAAGAGTAAAAATGTAATATTCATCACTGAAATTCAAAGAAATGAAAACTTGTATAATCGCGGAAAAGCCCTCTGTTGCAAGGGGAATCGCAAAAATAGCAGGCGCAACACAAAAGGAAGACGGTTTTATGACCGGAAACGGTTATATGGTAACTTACGCTTTCGGACATCTGGTACAGTTAGCCATGCCCGAAGATTACGGATTTGCGGGCTTTGTCCGCGAAAATCTTCCGATAATTCCCGAAACGTTCAAACTCATTCCCCGACAGGTAAAGGACGGCAAGGAATATAAACCCGACAGCGGCGCACTTAAACAACTCAAAATCATCAAACACGTTTTCGACAGTTGCGACCGGATAATTGTGGCTACAGACAGTGGTCGCGAAGGCGAGTGTATTTTCCGGTATATATACCATTATATATATGGTAACGAAAAAGGCAAGCCCTTTGTCCGCTTATGGATTAGCAGCTTGACGGACAAAGCTATTAAAGACGGTTTGCAGAACTTGAAAAACGGCAGCGAATACGACAGTCTGTATCAGGCGGCAAAAGCGCGTTCGGAAGCAGACTGGTTAGTGGGTCTGAATAGCTCACAATCCCTGTCTATAGCGGCGGGACGCGGTGTGTTTTCGTTGGGACGTGTGCAAACGCCCACGCTCGCAATGATTTGCAAACGGTATCTGGAAAACAAAAACTTCGTTTCCACTCCGTTTTGGCAAATTAAGGTTCAGATGGAAAAATCGAATGTCCTGTTTACAGCGGTCAGCCGTGAAAAGTACGGAAACAGGGACGATGCAAACACTGTTTTCCGGCTGTTGAATGAACAAAAAACGCTGTGCGTCCAATCCGTTGAAAAGAAAGAAATCAATCAGGAGCCGCCTTTGCTGTACGATTTAACGGCGCTGCAAAAAGAAGCCAACAGCAAACACAGCTTTTCGGCAGACAAAACTTTGTCCATTGCTCAAAAGTTGTATGAGGCAGCCGCAATCACCTATCCAAGAACAGGCAGCCGCTATATTTCGGCAGATGTTTTTGACGAAATACCGGAATTGATTAACAGTCTGAAAGCACACCCGCGTTTCGGCGTTTATGCAGGGGCTATGGACAATGCTGTTTTGAATATCCGCTGTGTCGATGATAAAAAAGTAACCGACCACCATGCGCTACTCATTACGGAAAACATGCCCAAAAATCTTTCGGACGACGAGCAAACTGTTTACGAAATGATAGCAGGGCGCATGTTGGAAGCATTTTCCAAGAAATGCGTAAAAGATGCAACCACAATCGTTTTAAGTTGTTCCGAAACGCTTTTTGAGGCAAAAGGCGCAACTGTTAAACAAGCCGGTTGGCGTGCAGTTTTCGGCGAAACGGAAGAACAGAGCGAAGATGGAACGGGCAATTTGCCCGAAGTCAATCAGGGCGAAACTCTGTCTGTTAAGCAAACCGAAATATTGGAAAAGCAAACCAAGCCCAAGCCGTTGCACACCGAAGCCTCGCTTTTAGGCACAATGGAATCTTGCGGAAAAGACCTGATTGACGAAGCGGAGCGCGAAGCCATGAAGGAATCCGGCATCGGCACTCCCGCCACACGCGCTGCGATTATCGAAACGCTGTTTGCACGCGATTACATCAAAAGAGAAAAGAAGTCGTTAGTCCCAACCGAAAAAGGGCTTTTGGTTTACGAAACCGTTAAGGATAAACGGATTGCAGACGTAGCCATGACCGGCGGGTGGGAAAACGCCTTAGCGCAAATCGAACGCGGCGAAATGCAGCCGGAAACTTTTCGTAAGGCAATCGAAACATACACAAGGCAGATTACAGCGGAATTATTGGATACAAAAATTACCGTTGTCGAAGAAAATACCTGCCTTTGCCCTAAATGCAAAACGGCAAAAATCCACATCTATCCAAAAGTCGCAAAATGCAACGACGAATGGTGCGGATTGGTTGTTTTCCGAAGCATCAGCGAAAAACAGTTATCCGACGGTCAAGTTACGGATTTACTGACCAAAGGCAAAACTTCCGTTATTAAAAACTTCAAAAACAAGGCAGGGAAACCGTTTGACGCTGCATTGAAGTTTGACGAAAACTATCGAGTTATCTTTGATTTTCCGAAAAATGCTAAAAATAACCGGAAAAAGTAGTAATTTTGTCGCTGAAATCCACAGTCGTAATGGTTTAATGCTGTTTTCGATTGGATTTTAGTGGCGAGCCTCGCCGGAGGGATACCGGTGAGGCTTTTCCAAAAAACAAAAATATTTTTATGGATAACAAAAAAGAAATATCACTGTATCAGCCGGATAATACGGGTGAAATAGTTTTGTATCAACCGGATAATTCTCTACGGCTTGAAGTTCGGATGGAGAATGAGACCGTTTGGCTTTCGCAGTCGCAGATGTCGGAATTGTTTCAAACCACAAGAAACAACGTTACCATGCACATTTCCAATATCTTTAAAGAAGGCGAGCTGGAAAAGAATATGGTATGTAAGGATTTCTTACATACCACTCATCATGGCGCAATAGCAGGAAAAACACAAGAAAGGATTATCAAACTGTATAATCTGGACGTGATTATTTCAGTTGGATACAGGATAAAATCACTGCAAGGCACACTGTTTCGTATATGGGCGACCCGCGTCATAAAAGATTATTTATTAAAAGGCTATGCAATTAACCAACGCATAGAGCGCGTGGAAAAATTTGCATTGGAAACTGAAAAGCGCGTAACCGAAACCGAAAAGAAGATAGATTTTTTCGTCAAAACATCTTTGCCGCCGGCAGAAGGTATTTTTTACGACGGGCAGATTTTCGACGCTTATGCCTTTACCTCGAACCTGATAAAATCCGCAAAGAAATCAATCACGCTGATAGATAATTATGTAGATGAAAGCATTTTGGTATTGCTGTCCAAACGAGTCGACGGCGTGAGCGCAACGATTTACACGGCGCAAATAACGCCCCAATTCCAATTGGACATACAAAGATACAACGCGCAATATCAGCCTGTTATTGTCAGAACTTTTACCCGTTCGCACGATCGCTTCCTTTTTATTGACGATGATGTTTATCATATCGGCGCTTCGCTAAAAGACCTTGGAAAAAAATGGTTTGCTTTCTCTAAAATGGGATTGGATGCCGATATGCTGCTGCAGCAAATTATGTAAGCCTATATACCTTATATAAATGTATGAAGCCTCCCCGCGTCGGAGGCTTTTTTATTTACACCTGCGCAACTCGACGACACACCCTGCGCAACATGCTGCCACCCGCCTGAAAACCAATCTTTTCACCGGATATTCTTTCCAACTTTGCCGTTCACCATTTAAATTGAATTTAAGATGAACAGCAGGAACAGCATCCCGAACTTGTCCTATTACCGCTTATCCCTCATGGATTTTCTTCGCGAAAGCCATCCCGAACGGTTAAGCGACGAGCGTTTTATTGCAGCCCGCGCCGAAGCAGCGGCAGAAACTTATTCGCAAGCCGTCCTGAATGGCTGTAACGACATCGAAGCCGACGAACAGGCACATCGCGTTTTGTTTGACAGCTTGTACTTTTCCAAACACGATACACTCGTAAATATTCTTTGGAACGAGTTTGCCGCCGAAATTCCCGAAGATGCCGCCAAAATCTGGGCAATCCGCTTGCTTCCCGAATGTGAGTCCGTGTTTGCACAATACCCTCTTTCAGACGGCTTTGCCTACGAGCCGGAATACGATTTACTATACACAGAACTGACCGGCGCAATCGCCATATACCTCGAAAATCATGGCATACAATAAGAAAGCGCATCTGAAAACCAATACAGAAGCTATCCGCATTGCTTTTGCATTAGACAGGGAAAAGCGCAGAGCTACCGGTGCTGAACGCTTTGTTTTGCAGCAATACAGCGGCTTCGGCGGGATAAAATGTATCCTCAATCCGGCAGAGAAAGAATCGGACAAGGGTTACTGGACAAAAACCGACATGGAACTGTTCCCGATGGTTGCGGACTTGCACAGATTAATACGCGAAAACTCCCGCAACGAGCAGGAATATAAACGTTATTTCAAAAGCCTGAAAACTTCGGTTTTGACTGCATTTTATACTCCGCCGGAAGCAATAAAGGCGCTTTCCGAAGTCTTGAAAGAAAACGGCATAAGGACTCAATATTTCCTTGAGCCATCAGCAGGCAACGGCGCATTTGTGGAAACTTTCAAAAACACATTTCCCGAAACCAAAGCCACCGCATTTGAAAAAGATTTGCTGACGGGCAAAATCCTGTCGCATTTGTACCCCGAAGACAAAGTACATATTCAAGGCTTTGAGGAAATAGAAAACCGTCCCGATAATCAGTTTGACATAATCGCGTCCAATATTCCCTTTGGCGACACTTACGTTTTTGATTTGTCATTTTCCAAAAGCAGCGACCAAATCAAGCGGCAGGCAACGCAAAAGGTACACAACTATTTCTTTCTCAAAGGAGTGGAAACGCTTCGTGAAGGCGGATTGCTTGCTTTTATTACTTCGCAGGGCGTAATGAACAGCCCCAAAAACGAGCCTGTCAGGGAATGGCTGATGAACAATACCAGCCTTGCTTCGGCAATTCGCTTGCCCAACAACCTGATGTCGGACAATGCAGGTACGGAAGTGGGAAGCGATTTGATTATTTTACAGAAAAACAGTGGAAAAACTTCATTAACCGGTGAAGAACAGTCCTTTATAAAATCCCGCACTCTCTCAAACGGCATAAATATCAACAGTTACTTTCAGGATTTCAGCCGTGTAGTCCATACCAAAGCGGAGGAAGGCAAAGACCTTTACGGTAATCCGGGAATGCTGTTTATCCACGAGGGCGGAGTTCTGGGTATAGCTGCCGATATGAAAACAATGCTTTCGGAGGATTTTTCAAAAAACCTGAATAAAAACCTGTATGAAGACCATAACATCCAAACACTGCATAGATACCGCCCGACTGCGCAGGACCGGCAGGCAATGGACATGATGAGAGAACAGGCAGAGCGGGAACAGCAGGAACGCGGGGAATACATGTATCCGCAGCCGGAGGACTTTAACAGACAAGCGATAATAGATGATTTTGAAGATAACACACCGGAACGGGAAAGAAGATTAGGTACAGCCATGCTTGACCGGGAAGAAAACTCGCCTGGCTTCGACGACCTGTTTTCTGATGAAGACATGAAGGAGTCCTACACAAGGAAAAGCACGGCTGAACTTGACTGGGAGGAAAATTCACTTCGTTTTGACGACCTCTTTTCCGTAGAGGATTTGACTGACGGGGAAAGCCGCAACATTCAGCAGGAACTGTCCCCCGAAGATTTGGACGAAATAGAAGCAGCGGTTGATGCAGTCAGGAAAGGAAAATGGAATGAATTTGTCGCCGCGCGTCCTTATATGACCGGAAATACGGAAAAAACGGAAGAAAAACCGCAGGCGCAACCTGAAAAACAATCACCCCAACCTGCACCAAATGCAGAACAGCATCCGTTCATGTCGCTATACGACATTTGGGGATTTTCCGAAAAAGAACGCAAACAATTGAATAGAGGCAAACGAAAAAAGAAGAAAATCGCGTCAAAACAAGGGAAACAGGTACAACTCAATCTGTTTCCCCAGCCTCAAAATCCGGTTAATCGTCCCAAAAGTCCCATCAGTCCCAATCCCACGCCGATAGCGCCGCCGCCTCAAGACCCGCGCCCATGGTCCGGCATTTTACAGGAACACCACAGGCAAGGCTCAATGGTTGTGGAACAGAACGGACAGGTCGGCCTCCTCAAAGAGCGTTACCGCGACGACGCTATTTTCAAGTCATTGGAATTAAATCCCTTGCAGGCTCAAAAGGCAAAGCTGTATATTGAAATCCGCGATACATACCACTCCTTATATGATAAGGAAGCAAAAGAACAGAAGGAAAACAAAGACTTGCGGCAGTCGCTCAATATTCATTATGATACGTTTGTAAAACGCTATGGAAATCTGAATGACCGTAAAAACCTTGACCTTATCAAAATTGATGCAGGCGGTCGGGAAATTTTATCCCTCGAACATTCCGAAAACGGAAAACTGATTAAAGCCGATATTTTCAATCAGCCCGTCGCCTTTAATCCAAACGAAATTAAGCACGCCGATACCTCCATCGAAGCCCTGTCCGCATCCCTGAACAAATTCGGCGAAGTCAATACAAGGTATATGCTTTCGCTTTTGCCCGACAAAAGTGCGGAAGAAATGATAGAAGAACTGCACGGACACATTTATTACAATCCGCTCATCGCCAATTATGAAACTTCCGACAAATTCATAGCCGGCAATGTGATTGGAAAAGCCGAAGCGCTGGAACAATATTTAAAAGACAATCCGCATGACCCGCAAAATCCTGAAACAGCCGAATCTCTCAAAGCCTTGCAGGAAGCCACTCCGCGCCCGATTAGCTTTGAAGAACTTGATTTTAACTTTGGCGAACGGTGGATACCGACCGGCATATATTCCCGTTATGCCGAACATCTTTTTGATGTAAAGACAAACGTCAATTATGCGTCAAACGGCGATGAATACAGCGTCAAAGCGGATTACCGCACCATCGCCATTTCGGACAAGTACGTCGTTCAGGGCGAGTTCAGGAAGTATGACGGAGTTGCACTCATGAAACACGCCCTGCACAATACAACGCCCAACATCAGCAAGTCGGCCAAAGCCACAGACAAAGACGGCAAGCAAATTACCGTCAAGGTGCGCGACGGTGAAAAAATACAGTTGGCCAACTCCAAGATTGATGAAATCCGCAACGGCTTTACCGACTGGTTGAACATCCAATCGCCCGAATTTAAGCAGCGTTTAACCGACCTTTACAACCGCAAATTCAACTGTTTTGTCCGTCCGCAGTACGACGGAAGTCATCAAACATTTCCCGGACTCGACTTGAAAAATCTGGGTATTCCCGACCTTTACCAAAGCCAAAAGGACGCAATATGGATGCTTAAACAGAACGGCGGGGGAATTTGCGACCACGAGGTCGGCGCAGGCAAAACCCTGATTATGTGCTGTGCAGCAATGGAAATGAAACGGCTCGGACTTGCCAACAAGCCTGTGATAATCGGGCTGAAAGCCAACGTTCACGAAATAGCCGCCACATTCAAAACAGCCTATCCCAACGCTAAAATCCTTTATCCCAAGAAAGAAGACTTTTCCCCGAAACGGCGCGAAAAACTTTTCAATGAAATAAAAAATAATAATTGGGACGCTGTCATTTTGACCCACGACCAATTCGGCATGATACCACAATCGCCGGAAATCCAAAAACAGATTTTAGAAAAGGAACTGGAAAGCGTAGATGAAAATCTGGATTTGCTTCGTCAGCAGGGAAAAGAAGTATCGGCGGGGATGCTGCGGGGAGTAGAAAAACGAAAGGAAAACCTCGAAGTAAAAATCAAAAACCTGACCGAACAAATCAAAAGCCGTACTGACGACGTTGCCGATTTCAAAACAATGGGCATCGACCACATTTTTGTCGATGAAAGCCACAAGTTTAAAAACCTGATGTTCACCACCCGCCACGACCGCGTAGCAGGCCTGGGTAATTCCGAAGGCAGCCAACGCGCCCTGAATATGTTGTTTGCCATTCGCACTATTCAAGATCGCACCGGCAAAGATTTGGGCGCAACTTTCCTTTCGGGTACGACAATTTCAAACTCATTGACAGAGTTATACTTGCTTTTCAAATACCTGCGCCCCAATGAATTGGAACGGCAAAACATCAACTCATTCGACGCATGGGCGGCTGTGTTTGCCAAGAAAAGCACAGACTTTGAGTTTACCATAACAAACGAAATAGCATTGAAAGAACGTTTCCGTTACTTTATCAAAGTCCCCGAACTGGCGGCTTTCTATTCGGAAATTACCGATTACCGTACAGCAAAGGATATTGGCATAGACCGCCCCGAAAAGCGTGAAATTCTACACAATATCCCGCCCACGCCGCAGCAGGAAGAATTTATTCAAAAATTGGTAGCCTTTGCCAAAACAGGCGATGCAACCTTACTGGGGCGCAAGCCTTTGAGCGATGGAGAAGAAAACGCAAAAATGCTGATAGCGACCGATTATGCAAGGAAAATGTCGCTTGATATGCGCATGATAGACAAAGATAAATATGATGACCACATAGACAATAAGGCTTCGCACTGCGCCCGAAATATAGCGGAATACTACAACAAATTCAAGGAACAGAAAGGGACGCAGTTTGTTTTCAGCGATTTGGGAACATACAAGCCGGGAGAATGGAACGTTTACAGCGAAATCAAACGCAAATTAGTAGAAGATTACCATATCCCCGCGCATGAAATCCGCTTCATTCAGGAAGCCAAAAACGAAACCGCCAAGCAGTCTATAATTCAGGATACCAACAAAGGAAACATCCGTATCCTGTTCGGCTCAACCGATATGCTCGGCACAGGCGTAAATGCGCAAAAGCGGGCAATTGCCGTCCATCATTTGGACAGTCCGTGGAAGCCTTCGGACTTGGAACAGCGCGAAGGCAGGGCGGTACGCAAGGGCAATGAAATCGCCAAACTTTATGCCGATAATAAAGTTGATGTTATCATTTACGCAGTAGAAAAGTCATTGGACAGTTACAAATTCAATCTGCTTCACAACAAGCAACTGTTTATCACTCAACTTAAAACCAACAATATGGGCGCACGTACCATTGACGAGGGCAGTCTGGACGAAAAAAGCGGAATGAACTTTTCGGAGTACGTCGCAATTCTTTCCGGCAATACCGACCTGCTGGAAAAAGCGCGTCTGGAAAAGAAAATCGCCGCGCTTGAAAGCGAACGGAAAAGTTTTAATCTGAATAAATCTTCATCCGAATACAAGCTGGAAGACCTTACTAAACAGGTGAAAGGACACAGGGAAACGGCAGAACGCATCAGCCGCGACTGGACGGATTTCCAAAGCCGTGTACAAAAGAACGCAGACGGCGCTTTCCTGAATCTCATTCAACTGAACGGTGTAGAAAGTTCAGACCCGAAAATAATAGGGATAAAACTGAATGAGCTGGCGAACAATGCCACGACAAACGGCGAATATTTCAAAATCGGCACACTCTATGATTTTACGCTTTCGGTTAAGACGGAAACAAGTCAGAAAGACGGCATTGCTTTCAGGGACAACCGTTTTTTTGCCGAAGGCGAAGGGAATGTGAAATACAGTTACAACAACGGACACGTTGCCAACGACCCTGTTTTAGCCTCGCAAAACTTCCTTAAAGCCCTTGAAAAGATGCCGTCATTAATTGAAAATCACGAAAAGGAAGCGGAAAAGCTGTCAAAGGATATTCCTGCATTGCAGGCAGTTGTAAATACAACATGGCGCAAGGAAGATGAATTGCGGGAACTCAAAACGGAACTGGCAAGTTTGAACAGAACAATCGAACTGTCCTTAAAACCGATTGACCAAAGCGAGGATAAACCCGACGAAAAACAGGAAAACATCAATCTGAAACCATCTGTACCTGAACGATTACGCGAAGCGAAAGAAGCGTTTGGCGACAGACTTGTAATTGGCAGTATTCCAAAGCATGAGCATCAATCGAAAGGAGTTAGGATATGACGTATGACGAGTTGAAATACCGGCAGAGCTGGACGCTTGAGCAAAAAATAGACCATGCGGCGGGAGTTGTTTCTTTTTTCATGGGAAAGGTAAACGGAAAAGTGGCGGCAAGTTACTCCGGCGGCAAGGATTCAACGGTCATGCTGGACATTATCCGGCGGTTTGTAGATAAAAACGTCCCCGCTGTGTTTTGCAACACCGGCAACGAGTTTCCTGAAATTCTGCAATTCGTGCGCCGGACAGACAATGTAACTGTTATCCGTCCCGAAATGAACATCCAGCAAATCATTGAAAAATATGGATTCCCATTAATCAGTAAGGAACAAAGCCAATATATTCGGCAAGCCAAACACACGAACAGTGGGAAACTGCGTAATATCCGCCTGAACGGAAGCATTAACGGCATCGGCAAAATTGCCGAAAGATGGAAATTTTTAATACAGGCGCCGTTTGACGTATCAGAAAAATGCTGCTCATTCCTCAAAAAGAAACCGTTTGAAAAATTTCAGAAGAAGACGGGTTTGTATCCTGTAATCGGCACAATGGCGAGCGAGAGCCGCCTGCGATTCCAAAAATGGCTGAAACACGGCTGCAATTCCTTTGAAACAAACATGGTAGCGAGTTATCCGCTCTCTATATGGACTGAAGATGATATTTGGACATATATCCGGAAATTTAATTTGCCGTACACTCCGATTTATGATACAGGCATAAAGCGTACAGGCTGCATGATGTGCGGATTTGGCTGCCACATTAAAGGCGACCGCCGTTTCTATTTCCTGAAAGAAAACAAGCCCAAAATATACAATCATTTCATGCAAATGCAAAACAGCGGGATTTCATATAAAGAGGCTTTACAGTATTGCGGTATTGATTTTCCGGACAGTATCAATAGACAGTTGCAAATCAAATTTTAAAGTCATGAAGATAGGAGTGCTTGACGTGGATGGACACAATTTCCCGAACTTGGCGTTGATGAAAATTGCCAATTATCATAAACAGCAAAGCGATGCCGTCGAATGGCTCAACCATTTGCAAAGGTATGATAAAGTCTATCAATCAAAGGTATTTACATTTACTTCCGACGTTAAAACGGTAGTGCAAGCTGATGAAATTATCAAGGGCGGAACAGGTTACAAAATGTACGGCGATTTGTTTTGCGACGATACCGAGCCGGATTATTCCCTCTATCCGCAATATCCTCATGCCTACGGATTTTTGACACGCGGCTGTGTGCGTCATTGCCCATGGTGTATTGTCCCGAAAAAAGAGGGCGCTATTCGTCCTTACCGCGACATCGAAACCGTCTTGCATGGCAGGAAAACGGCTATCTTGATGGATAACAATGTACTTGCCTCCAATCACGGATTGCAACAGTTAGAAAAAATAGTTGATATTGGTTGTAAAGTGGATTTCAATCAAGGGTTGGATTCCCGCTTAGTTACGGATGAGATTGCAAAACTGCTTTCAAAAGTTAAATGGATTCGCTTCATTAGGTTTGCCTGCGATACAACTATGGCAGTAGAGCCATTGTTGAAAGCCGTTGAGAAACTGAACAAATACGGCGTAAAGAATTACCGTATTTTTGTTTACTTGCTTGTTAATGATGTCGATGACGCAAACGAACGGTGCAAAATCCTGAAACGTTTGGGCGTTAATCCCTTCGCACAATCATACCGCGATTTTTCAAATGCCGTTTCACCAACCCAAGAGCAAAAATATTTCGCTTGGTATGTCAATCAAAAAGCGGTATTCAAAGCAACAGCATGGGAGGATTACCGTTCAAAAAGCAAAGCCCTGTCATCACGACAGAGCTTCGTAAGATAAAATGTATGTAATGATGGATTATCAAATAGATACTCGCTTTTTTTTGCTTGCCCGCTCCTCAATAAATTTCTTTACATCCGATTCGGTATAGTATGCCTTTTGGTCAATTCTTTGGTAAGTGAGCCATCCCAAAGTCCTGTAACGCTGCAATGTGCGCTTGCAGACGTTGAACAGTAAACATAAATCTTGATTGTCGTATAGTCGTTCGCCGCCGATGGTCTGCGCCTTTTGAGCTTGCTCATCCGGTATGTCAAACAAGCTTTCTATTCGGTCGAGCCGTTCCATAATACGCTTCATCCACGCCTCAAAATCCCTGCTTTCTATAAACATGACTGCTAATGGTTAATGTGTCCGACAATAAAATAAGTTGCATTGGACGGGTCTTTTTGTATAATTTCCCTGTCCCGCATAAAGCGGATGTAGCTCTTTGCTGTCCGTTCCTTTACGTCTAAAATGGACTGAATTTGCTCGCACAAATCCACATAAGTGCAGTATCGTTGCTTTGTAAAAATGGTTTTCGCAACGCCCGAAAGTTCCGTTTCCTTGCGCTTTTCCTTTTCCTCTTTCGGCTTTTCGCCGAGATAAGTGTGCATACCCAAATCCTTATCCCACGAGAACTGAACGAGCGGCACATCAAGCGGACTGCCTTCGCGCACTTTCAAAGCCTTGACGACAGATATTTGCGGGTTTTCATCCTTTTCGATAGAAAGGATTGCGGCTGCCTTGCGTTGCAGTTCAGAGCCAAGATGACCGCGCAGTTTCATACCGTTTGGAATGAAATGCAGCACGCAAACGATGCAAGTTTTGTAAATGCCCGCCAAGCGATACAGTTCGTCGATTACGGAGATGCTTTCCGTTTCGTCATTAGCACATCTTACAAGGTCTGCAATCCCGTCGATGACTACCATTTGGATGCCGCCGAACTGATAATAAAATTTATCCATACTTTGAATAATTGCCTGCATACGTTCTTTGCGCGACATGGAAGTCAGGCAGTAGGCTTTGAAATATTCCGGCATGGAGCTTTGTTTTCCGCGCTTCAGGATATTTCCGATATTTTTATAAAGCTGTACTTCCGATTGTTCCGTGTCATAAAGCAAGACGGCTTTGTTCGCGGAGTTAGGCAAAATAGTTGTTCCCAATGTGTCAATCGAAAAATTGGCGTTACGGACAGTTCCGGCAATCAGGCTTCCGACATAGTTACTTTTCCCTGTTCCTTCGCCGCCCGTAACGCCGAATAAGTTTCCCTGCGTTCCCAATGGCACGCCGTTGATTGAGATTATCATCTCCGCCTGAATGGGAGGATTGTTAAAGTCTATTTCGCATGGTTTGAGTATTGACATGGTTTCCGAATAGATTGTATCTAAAAATTCAATAAACAGTTTGATGAAATCTTCGCGGGTATTGCCGAGTTTGAAATAATCGGATATATCTTTTTCCTGTTTTGTACCCGCGAGCGGTAAAACGAGCCGTTTAACACCCAAATCAGAGAGTTGCTGCGCATGTTTGAGCGAAGCCTCCAATCCGGTTTTGTCCGTATCGTAAAGCAGGATTATATGTTTGAAACGGTATGACAGTTTTTTGATGATGTGTTGCGGAATATTACTTGTTTCGGAATTGAAACAAATTGCATAAAAACCGTGTGAAACAAGCGACAGCACGTCTTTTTCCCCGCCTGTAATGAAAAGCGTATCGCCTTTTGCGGGAAGCTGTTCCAAGCCAAAGCAATAATTTTCGGGCAGGTTGCCACCGTATAAAAATCTTATTTCGGAAAACGGGCGGTAGATTTTTATGTGCCGTTTTCCCTGATAACCGAATATCGGCTCGTTATCCAATGCCGTAAAAGTAAACGGCTTGCCGTCGCTGTTTTCGCTCTTAAACTCCCTCAAAGATAAAACTTTATAAGACTTCAATATTTCGAGAGTTATGCCGTATTGCTTCCAAAACTCTGTTTCACGTGCCGAAAGGGATTTTTGTGTAATAGAGTATGGTTTTGCCTTTTTCGGGTTTTCGGGTTGTAGGGTTAAATCAGGTTTTAATTCCCTGATTGGCTTCGGCGGAACGGAAACGACAGGCTGACTGTTGCCGCCGTCCAGTCCCAAATGTAAACCTTGGTTGATAATTTCCAAAATCTCAACAAAATCCTTTGGATTACTGCAATTCAGGTTTTTGAGTTTCCCGACAATATCGAAGCAATCGCCGCTGTATGCGTCGTTACCGAAGTCTTTCAAACGGTAACAGCCACTGCGACGGTCGAAATAGATATTGCATGACGCTTTCCGGTCTTCGTACAGCGGGTTCAGGAAGTTGCGCCCGATGCGCCACTGACCCTGAATATAGTGTTTGAAAACGTCCAAGCCGTTATTTGTCTTTTTTAAGATTGCGTCTTTGCTCAACATGAAGCCTGTGATTTTTGATTAAGTCCTGTAAATGATCATCAGTGCGGCGAATAACGTTTTCCTGTAACAGACGCTGTATTTCGCTGATGCGATAAAAATTTTTCCCTCCAATTTTGGAGTAATTGATAATGTTTCCGCTACGCAAGCGTTGTAAGGTACGTTCGCTGATTTTCAGGAAGGTACAGACTTCGTAGCTATCAACCCATTCGTCTTCGGGTTGCCCATCTTCTTTGCTTTGAATAGCTATTACTAACTTGGCAATCATGTCTATTTTCGCTGTTAAATCCTTGTATGCCTTTGATTCGATTGTGATAACTTCCATTATTATTTATTTTATTTCTGAATTTTATCAACTGCAAAAGTAATGCTCCCATTTGACATATAACACATTGATATATAGACAATTTTGGACAGTAAAATGCCAATTTTGGACAAACAAAAAAGTAACTGTCCTGTTTTGTCTGCCTCACAAAATCCATCTCTGTACAAAATCCTGTAAAACAAAAAAATACGTTTTTTACGCGGATAGACAAAACCGGACATTTCCTGAACGGTCTTTTTCTGTTTTTCCGCAAAAATCCAAAGTGTCTGCAATCTGTTTTTGAATGTTCCCATTACTTGATTTTTTTTGCAAAGGTCGGAAGTCGGTAAAAACCAATTTCATTGGTAATGTATTTCAGGTTATGTTTTTAACATTTCAGCAACAGATATACAAACGGTAAATAATTGATATACAGTTTGTTATAAAACTTTAAGGTTGAGCAGAAAAACGAAAAATGCGGTAAAAAACATTATATTTTAGTCGAATTACAAATGTTTGACAGTCAGCATAATAGTGCGAATAATGAGAAAAAATACGCAAAAACGGAGTTAAAACAGGGCAATTTTGATGTAAAACGCAAATTTACCGGAAGAAAAAAATTAGAGGAATTAGGGCGATACGGTTTTTCGTGGATGGTATATTTATTGACAAGTCACAGTGGGGTGCAAGGTGCAAGTGTATCTATATATAGATACTTGCACCTTGCACCTCAAGTAAAAAATTGATTTTCAGATGTTTATTTTCTTTCGTTTTTCTTGTTTTTTTGAAAAATAGCCCGTATCTTTGCACTGAAGTTTTATGCAGACAAAGGCAGGACAAAGTCGGACAAAAACGACGCTTGGTAAAGCCCCAAATCGTACCCCATAGAACGGAAACAACTTCTTATCTGATTGTTTTTTAGTTGGTTAAGTTTTCTTATTTAGTCCCTACAAGGACAAAATTTTCATAACCGCAGGCGAGCGATAGCGTTGCCTGCGGCTATAAACGACAACAACAGACTGTCTGAAAGACAGAACTCTATCGCAAAAGCATTAATGTTTTGCCTTTCAGGCAAAGATGAGAACGACTGTGCTACCGCATACCGCGCTTCGCTTGTATGCGGTTATGAAAATTTAGCCCATTCGGGCTAAAATAACGTTTTCAACCCTTGATTCGCATAATATACATGTTTTATACAATTCTATTTCATATTAAGATGAAAACATTATGTCAATTCTGAAAATTATGTAATTCTGTGAATAATTCATTCAATATGAAATGAAAACATTAGAGTTAATGTAAAATTAAATATGATATTGGAAAGCATATATCTGGCTGAAAGCCAGTATTTTCATAACCGCCGGTGGTTGACCGGCGGAAGAAACAGTGAGACGATAACGCTGCCTGTAAAGGCAGAACCCTGTGTATCAGAAAATATTCAAGTTCTGGCTTTCAGCCAGTTTTTGGGATTATGTTTGTACGTATGTCAAACGACATACGGTTATGAAAATTCTGGCTTTCAGCCAGTTATACTCAATTAAATTTACATAAACTCTATTATGTCAATTTTGAAAATTATGTAATTCTGGAAATAAAAATAAACCTCAATTATGTCAATAAACGAAGAGAAATTTTTGTGGTGGAAACATGGCGTTATATACCATATTTTTCCACACAGTTTCAACGATACGGACGGCGACGGCGCAGGCGATATAGAAGGCATCATACAGAAACTTGATTATCTGTCTGATTTGGGCGTAGATGCAATCTGGTTATCCCCCGTATATGAATCGCCATGGATAGATGCCGGATATGACATATCCGATTATAAATCAATAAATTCGATATATGGAGACATGAACGCTTTCAAACGGTTGCTGGATATGGCTCACAAAAAAAATATACGGATAATTATGGACTTGGTATTAAATCACACGTCCGACCGGCACAAATGGTTTCAGGAATCGCGTTCTTCAAAAAACAGCCCGAAGCGTGAATGGTATATCTGGCGTTCTCCGTCGAAAAAAGGGAAACGCCCTAATAACTGGCAGACAAATTACTGGCAGAGCGCATGGACTTTCGACGCGCTTACGGGCGAATATTATTATCACTCCTTTTTCAAAGAACAGCCCGATTTGAACTGGAGAAATCCGGAACTTGAAAATGAAATGTTTGAAACTGTACGTTTCTGGCTTGATACCGGCGTTGACGGTTTCCGGTTGGACGTAATCAATATGATTTTTAAAGATGAAAATTTAAGAAACAATCCGATTACTCATTTCTTTTCCGACAGGCATGTGTATAACCGTAACCAGCCTGAACTGTATGATTTTTTAAAAAAATTCAGGGCATTACTGGATAAATATCCCGATAAAGTCAGCGTTGGAGAAATCTATACTTTGCCTCCGGGCAATCCCAAACTAACTGCGAGTTTTATGGGCGACGGGAAAAACATGCTGCATCTCACATTCGATTTTTCTTTAATATTTTCCCGCTGGAACGCTTCAAAATATCGCAAAATTATAAATAACTTTTATCAAGCAATTCCGAATGGAGGACATCCATGTTTCGTAATGTCCAATCACGATTTGGGGCGTAGCGTTAAACGCTGGATTTTTGCTTTCAACAGATATGAAAAAGCTAAAATCCACGCCATTCTGCTGCTCACATTAAAAGGTACGCCATTCATCTATTACGGCGATGAAATCGGCATGGAAAATGTCATTATTCCCAAAAACAGGATACGGGACATGTACGGGAAATTATTCTTTCCGTTTTACAGGGGACGCGACAGAAGCCGCACACCCATGCAATGGAACGACCTGATAAATGCCGGATTCAGCGCTGTCGAGCCGTGGCTGCCGGTTCATCGGAATTACAGAACTGTCAATGTAGCCAGTGAATCAGCCGACAGTAATTCCATACTGAATCTGTATAAAAATTTAATCAGACTCAGGAAAACGCATAAGGCTTTGCAGAGCGGCGAAATCGAATTTACGGATTTTGCAGAAAAAGGTATTATTTCCTACATAAGAACGTATGAAGACACAAAAATTAAAGTCATTCTCAATTTTACAGGAAAACATCGAAAAATAAAGTCATTTAATCTGAAATACGGGGAAATACTGCTGTCAACACACGCTCAAAACAGAGAAATTTCCGGAAATACAGACATTTTAAACCCTTTCGAGGGAATACTTGTGAAATTGACCGAAAATTGAAGAATCTTTCTCCTGTTATATTAAATGAAAACGTCAATATCAACTGTTTAAATAAAGTACCATATTTTCTTAAATGCCGGATATTTTTTAATCGTCTCATTACCAGGTCTGTCTGAACAAAATTTTTGCAGATATGATTTTTTTGAGTACCTTTGCACGATTTTTTAGTCATACAATTATGCAAAAAAATAAACCTGTTTATCTTGTTCTCGAAGATGGAACTAAATTTTTCGGAACTTCATTTGGCGATTACAGTTTTACTTCGGGCGAAGTGGTTTTTAATACCGCAATGGTTGGATATCCCGAAAGCCTCACTGACCCTTCGTACATGGGGCAGATTCTTGTAACAACTTATCCCTTAATCGGTAACTACGGCGTTCCCGAAGATTCGACAAAAGACCGTTTATCGCTGTTTTTTGAATCCGAAAAAATTCAGGTATCGGGACTGGTTGTCTCCGATTATTCGGACGAACACAGTCACTGGAATTCGAGACAAAGTTTGCACGACTGGCTCAAAACGCATAACATACCGGCAATTCAGGGCATTGACACGCGCGAATTAACCAAAATACTCAGAGAAAAAGGTTCGATGAAAGGCAAAATCACCGAAAACCCCGACGATGCGTATGAAATGTACGACCCCGAATCGGAAAATCAGGTTGCAAAAGCAAGCTGCAAAGAAGTGATTACTTACGGAAACAGCGAAAACCGGCGCGTGGTACTGATAGACTGCGGCGTGAAACACAATATTATACGCTGTCTGTTGAAACGAAACGCATACGTTATACGGGTTCCATGGGATTATGATTTTTCAACTGTTGATTACGATGGTTTGTTCATATCCAACGGACCGGGAAATCCCGCACATTGCACACCGACTATCGAAAGATTGCGAAAAGCGCTCGACGGCGACAAACCCATTTTCGGAATATGTATGGGAAATCAGTTGCTGTCGATGGCGGCAGGCGCAAAGACATACAAGCTGAAATACGGTCATCGCAGTCATAATCAGCCTGTCAGGATGGTCGGCAGCAACAAATGTCTGATAACGGCTCAAAATCATGGATACGCCGTTGACCCGTCGGGACTGGGCAGCGACTGGGCAGAATTTTTTGTAAACATGAACGACGGCTCAAACGAAGGTATCAGGCACAAAACCAAACCGTTTTTCTCGGCGCAGTTCCACCCCGAAGCTGCAAGCGGCGCAACCGACGCCGATTTCCTGTTCGATGAATTTATTAAACTGTTATGACAGTAAAATCAATGACCGGCTATGGCAAAGCCGAAAAAACTGCCGGAAATATTAAAATATCAGTCGAAGTGCGCTCGCTTAACAGCAAGCAGCTGGATATTACGCTGAAATCGGCGCAGCTGTACCGTTCGCTCGAAATGGACATGAGAAAACTGATTTCAACCGTTGTTGCAAGAGGAAAAGTTGACATTAACGTAACGCGGGAAACACTGAACGAAGATATAAACACTGCCTTCAATCCCGACGTTTTTAAATCATATTTCAATGCAATATCAAAAACTGTCGAAGAACTTGGTCTTCACGCCGACAGACAGGATTTTGTTTCTTCGATTTTGCGTTTGCCCGAAGTCGTGCTTTCACGCAACGAAGAATTGACCGAAACCGAAATCGAAACAGCGCTTGAATGTTGCACGGAAGCGCTCAACGCGATGGATTTATTTCGCGCAAAAGAAGGAAAAACGCTGATAAGCGATATTTTCGATCGTATTTCAATTATCGAATACAAACTCAAATCGCTCGAAATATATGAAACATCAAGAATCGAAAAAATAAAAACTTCGATTGAAAACGCTTTAAACCAGCTTGTTCTTCATTCAGAAATCGACAAAAACCGGTTTGAACAGGAACTGATTTACTATATTGAAAAAATAGACATAACAGAAGAAAAAGTCAGACTGGCGCAGCACTGCCATTTTTTCAAACAGACAGGAAACAGCGAAGAAATGCCGGGGCGAAAACTCGGATTTATAGCGCAGGAAATCGGCAGAGAAATAAATACAATTGGCTCAAAAGCCTGCGATGCCGATATTCAAAAAATTGTTGTTGAAATGAAAGACGAGCTGGAAAAAATAAAGGAACAACTGCTAAATATTTTATAAATGCAGGACAGATATTTTACAGTATCTTCATGTTCAGAAGGTTTGTACAAAGACAGGGGCAGCAGATTTCTTGCATTTGCCTGTCCCGTTTATACCGAAAACGAAGTAAAAGACTGTCTGCAAAAACTCAAAAAACAGTACCATGACGCCCGTCATCACTGCTATGCCTGCCGGCTGGGCGTTTCCGGCGAACTTTGGCGTGCGGTTGACGACGGAGAACCGTCGGGTACAGCAGGAAAACCGATACTCGGACAACTGATTTCTCATAATCTCACAAATATTGCGGTTTTTGTTGTTCGATATTTCGGCGGCGTCAAACTTGGAGTTTCAGGATTGATAAATGCGTACCGTTCTGCAACAGTTTCAGCAATTCAAAATGCAGAAATTGTTGAAAAAGAAGATAAAGACACTCTTTTCCTCGAATTTGACTGTCTGGTAATAAACGAGGTTATGAAAACCCTCAAAAACGAACATTCCGAAATCGCCCGACAGGAGCTGGACATGCAATGTAAAATGGAAATCCGTATTCGTCGCAGTCTGTCGGAACAGCTTAAAGGAAAACTTCTGAAAATAGACAGTCTCAGAGTTTACAGTTCAGACACTGTAAAATAACTGTTATTACATCAAATCAGATTTTATACATATTATTCTCACAAAATTATTATTTTACATTGAACTGTTGCAGGCTTGTTTGTTTCGTCCGCTTAATTTTTGAAACACTGTTTTTTTATCTTTCGATATATTCTTACCGGTATTCCAATAATAAAAAGCCATAAACCATACTGTTTAATAAATTTTAAAGTCATAGTGATAAATAATTTTCTGTCTGTACCGACAGTTCTCAGCATATAACCGATAGAAAAAAGGTAAAGATATGGTTTTTTACCTATACTTTTCAAGTAATAATCTGCATCGGACAGAACTTGATACCTGACAAGCAACTGGTTGAGAGAATCTTCTTTTGTCAGATTATCCCATTTTGTAAGGCTTCCCGCTCTGTATGTATAACAGTAGAATACATAGTCAGAAACTGTCTTTTTATCGGCAGCAACAGCTGTACGCACGGAAAAGAATACGTCATTGGCATACCGTACTTCCTGAAACATAATATTATAATTTTCGACCATATTGCGTTTAATCAGTTTTCCCCATGGTAAGGTAACAGAAACAGCCAAGTCCCAGTTATTTGTCCGTTTTATTTTTGACAGCAGACGGTTAATGTATTTTACATCGCACGGATAATATTTCATTGTATCGGAATGGCATCCGGTAACGTGAAAATAAATAATATCATTTTCATCGTCCTTATACTTGTCGAGCGCTTCGCTGAAACAGGGCATAAAGAAATCGTCCGCATCGGCAAATACAAGCCATTTTCCTTTGGCATGTTTCAGACCGACATTTCGGGCATATCCTGCGCCTCTGTTTTCCTTTGTAAAGTAAATTTCAGTATTTTTTCTGTCAAGTCCGGGAAATGTTTTGAAATTGACTTTATCTTCGTCGCTGCTGTCATCAACAATTATAATCTGAATATCGTCCCGTTCCGGAATTGAATCCAGACACCGCCGCAAAAGGTCTGGAATGTTTTTATGCGGAATAATGACTGTATAAATTATTTCGTTCACAGGAATATTGTATGTTATTTATAAAAATATTTTCATGTTCGATTGTTGCCAATGTACAAATTACTGCCAGTCGGGTTTTCAGAACAATTATAAAAATTCCATAATTCTGACTGCTGACAGAAAAAAAACATTCGCAACAGAAAGTTTTTTTTCCGTTGCCATAGCGTAACTCACTGATT
>JAIRPX010000168.1 GCA_031256775.1 Dysgonamonadaceae bacterium | reverse complement strand
TTAAAATAGACAGTTTTTGATAAAAAATTATGGTAAGGATCATTGACTTTTTTTTTAAGGGATAAATCTAAAAGCAGGGCAAAAACGCTTTGTATGCGGAAATGTTTAAGTTAAGACCTGCAATTTTCTGATAATAATTCTACAATGACAATGTAGATTTTAAACCACCGTTTATATTATACAAAAAAAATTAAACAACTTCATAGTAAAAAAACTTTGCAAAGTAAGCTAAAAAAAATCACATACGCAACAAATATCGACACAAAAATTAAAAAAGTTGCATTTACATAGATATTTTTGTATATTTAGGCGCATAATGGTTCAAAAATACTTATTTTTTTTGAGCAGTATTTGTAATGTCGACAAGAATTGATACTAAAAACATTTATTGAAAACATTTTTGTCAGCTCACCTCTCCATAAACGTCATTGCAAGCGTTATCAAAGAAATGACGGTGAACGAGACACGGAAATTGAAATTGGCGGATGTTTTTGCACATTTTAAATTTTGCCTTTATTTTGTCAATTCAAAATAAAACCCTAATTTTGTCTCTGTAAATAATACAATGAATAAATGATAAATTTATGGCACTTCAGAATCTTCCCATAGGCAAACAGTCGTTTGAGGCATTGCGCTCGGACAATCTCCTGTATGTTGACAAGACAGAAGAAATTTATCGCCTTGTTACCACCGGGCAAATATATTTCCTGTCGCGTCCCCGACGTTTTGGCAAATCTTTGCTGATAAGCACCTTGCATGAACTGTTTGAATGTAACAAACAGCTTTTTGAAGGTTTGTTCATTTACGACAAATGGAACTGGGACGATCCGCATCCCGCTTTGCGTATCGACTGGACACTGATCGGCTATCAAACCACAGACGGTATCAGGCAAAATGTATTCGGTTATATAAAACAAATTGCCAAAAAAAACAATATAAGTATTGAAAGCTCAGATTATATCAATATCTTTGCAGAGACATTAAGAAAACTTCATGAAAAGACAGGCAAAAAAGTTGTTGTTCTTATTGATGAATACGACAAACCCGTAACCGACCATCTGAAAGACGGCAGGGCAGAAGAATTTCGCAATGTGATTCACGATTTCTATCAGGTGATGAAAGGCAGCGACGACCATATTCGCTTTATTTTGCTTACAGGCGTATCGAAATTCAGCGGAATGTCGATTTTTTCGGCGCTGAACAATCTGCATGATATTTCGCTTAACGAAGAGTTTTCGACCATTTGCGGTATTACGCAGCAGGAACTTGAAGATAATTTTGACGGATATATTCAACTTGTTGCAAACAAATACAAACGCAGCAGGGAACAGCTGCTGGCAGATATAAAACTGTGGTACAATGGCTATTCATGGGACGGAGAAACGGCGGTTTACAATCCGTATTCAACCATTAAATTTTTTAAAGAACAGATATTTAAACAGCACTGGTTCAATACCGGCACGCCTACTTTCCTTATAAATATCCTGAAAACAAGAGGATTGAGCGATTATATTCTTGAGCCGCAAACTGTTTCAGACGATGAACTTTCAGCTGGATACAGTACTGAAACGCTGACCGAAATCCCGCTGCTTTTTCAGACAGGTTATTTGACGATAAAAGAAATATTTTATCACGGTGTGCGTCCTTATTACAGAATTGAAACGCCAAACCTGGAAGTTCGAGAAGCATTGATGAACGAACTGATCGGTATTTATTACGAAAATAAAAGGATTAACGCAGACAGCCTGCGCTGGCAACTCGAAGAGCGTTTGCGCAACGCCGATGAAGCAGGATTGCAAAACGGTATTGAAACGTTGCTCGCCCTGACGCCCTACGATGTGAAAATGAACAGCGAAGCGCACTTCCACCTTACAATGCTTATCTGGCTGAACCTGTTAGGATTCAGGGTTATACCAGAAAAAGAAAACGATCGTGGCAGATGCGATCTGGTAATGGAAGAACGCGATTATACCGTAGTTGCAGAACTGAAATTCAGCGAACAGAAATCTGTAGAAACCCTGCTTGATGAGGCTATGACGCAGATTGACAACCGAAAATACTGCAACCAGTATCTCGGCAGGACACTGAAACTTGCAGTTGCATTTACAGGAAAAGAAGTTGGGGTAAAATTAGTAGAAGTAGAAAGATAAAATGATGCAGGTTAATAAATTAAGATAGCAGTAAATAATTATGACTCGCTTTTTCAATTCCACAGGTCCTTGCAATCCTAATGACCATAGTATGCTGCCTCCTGCCGACAGTTGGATGCGCGACAATTGCACTTTTTTGTTCACTTGGCAGCAATCAAAAACTTTCCTGCAAGCGTAACAAATTTTGCTTAATTCTTAATTAATAGCTACCTTTGCAATTGTTTTACAATGCAGTTACAATATGAGAAAAGCAATTCTTATTTTTATTTATATTTATACGGCAATAAGCGTTCAACTTGTTTTCGCACAGCGTTCTATACATTTTTTGTCGTCTGACCGGCTTTTCCATGAGGGAAAGGCAATGTTTGATGACCGGAACTATGCCGGATGTATTGACAGGATATTGCTGTATAAGCAACAGCAGCCTGACAATCAGGAGCTTATGGCTGAAGCTGATTATCTCTTACTGGCTTCTGAGTATCATCAGGGTTATAAAGGGGTAACTGACAATCTGAAAGAGTTTCTGGAAACGTATCCGACTAATATTCACCGGCATGAAATTGCATTTATGATTGGCTCGTCTCATTTTGCAGAAGAGGAATATGCTAAAGCTATTTTCTGGCTGGAAGAATCGAATATCGACGCGCTCCCTGAAACGCAGCAGGAAGATTATGCCTACCGAATGGCTTTTTCCTGTATGAAAACAGGAAAGAAAAATGAAGCAATCCGCCTTTTTTCCTTGCTGAAAGACAACAGCAATAATTACAGGAATACAGCTATTTATTATCTGGCTTGGATTAATTTTTCGGAAAACGAATATACTCAAGCTCTGGGTTTATTTAACCAATTGAAAGACAAAATGGAATTTCGTCCGGAAGTGTTGTATTACATTTGCCGGATTAATTTTATACAGGGAAGATATTCTCAAACTGTTTCAGACGGAAACATACTTTTAAATAATTATCCCGATAACAGTCATAATGCCGAAATTAACAGGATTATCGGTATTTCTCATTATCATGAAGAAAATTATACTCAAGCTATTAAATATCTTGACCGCTTTTTTTCTTCGGGAGAAGAAATTTCTTCTGAAGAATATTCCGTAATGGGAATGAGCCATTACATGCAGAAGGATTATTCAAAAGCAGTTAAATATCTGAATTTGAGTAAGCCCGGAAATAATGAACGCGGTCAGAGCGCCTATTTATATATAGGACAGTCGTATCTGAACCTGAAAGACTACAATAACGCATTGAGGGCTTTTGAATCGGCTTCACGAATGGATTTCGATTCCTCTGCCAAAGAAGCTGCTACATACAATTATGCTATGTTGCTGTATCAGAACTCGGTTTCTGCTTTTGGAGAATCGGTTACAGTCCTGGAAAATTTCTTGAACGTATATCCTAATTCAATATATTCAGATAAGGTAAACGATGCTTTGGTAGACATTTATTTAACTACCAAAAACTACGAAACAGCGCTGGCTTCCATCGCTAAAATAAAAAAACCAGGAAAGAGAATACTGGAAGCCCGCCAGAAAATTTATTACTACTTGGGAACAATCGCTTTCACCAACCGCAATAACGCGGAGGCAATCCGCTATTTCTCGCAGGCAATTGAAGCAGGCAATTATGCGCCTGTGGAAAAGAACCTTGCAATATACTGGAAAGGAGAATCTTATTACAAAAATGGAGAATATACTCTTGCAATAAATGATTACAATATTTTTCTTCAATCAGGAAACAATGCCGGAAATTTGCGAACACTGGCAAGCTACAATATTGCTTATTGCTATTTCAAGCAGCAGCAATACATAAGGGCGGAATCGTATTTTCAAACCTATATCAGTAATGAAAGCAACAAAACAGCCACATTATCGGATGCTTACGCGCGACTGGGCGACTGTTATCTCTATAACCGCCAATTTGCCGACGCAGAAAAAGCATACGGTCAATCAGCAGCTGTGATGCCTTCTGCTGGAGATTATGCACTTTTTCAGAAAGGTTTTGTCATGGGATTGTTGAAGAACTATAAAGGCAAAATCGCCCAGATGGATAGATTAATTTCTGATTTTCCCGATTCGCCATATATTATGGATGCTATTTATGAGAAAGGGCAAGCGTATGTAATGTCGGAAAACAACAGCGCCGCAATAGAAACATACCAGATGCTACTGAACAAATATCCTCAAAGTAATCCGGCAAGAAAAGCAGGAATCCAGCTTGGACTTCTTTACTACAATATAAACCAGCCTGAAAAAGCTGCTGCTGCTTATAAAAATGTTATAGCAAAATATCCAGGAAGCGAAGAAGCAAAGGTTGCATTGCAGGATTTGAAATCGGTGTATTTCGATATGAATGATATTGCAGGATATGTTGATTACGTCAAATCGCTGGGTGGCGTAACGCCGTTTAATGCTGCCGAGCAGGATTCCCTGACATATTTTGCCGCAGAAAAGTTTTTCAACAAAGGCGATATAAATCAGGCGCAGATAGCACTGAAAGGCTATTTACAGGCATTTCCAAATGGAACTTTCAGTCTTAATGCGCATTATTATATAGCCAATACATATTATCAGCAAAAAAATTATGCGGAAGCAAAAAAAGAATATGCCAAAACGCTGGAATTTGGCGATACGCGATTCACGGAAGAAGCCGTTGCCCGTACAGCCGAATTGCAGTACAGGGATAAGGAATATGAAAATGCTCTGATTTCTTACCAGCGATTACAAAATATAGCCGAAAGCAAAAACAACAAAGAAGTTGGCGCACTGGGAATGATTCGTTCCGCTGCGCAACTGAGAAAATCTTCAGCTATCATTAATGCTGCCAATATTTTACTGAAAGATAAAACAATTTCTCCCGAAATTGCTACGGAAGCCCGCTATTTCCGAGCAAAGGCTTATCTGGATACAAAAGAAAACAGGCTGGCAGAAAAAGATCTGGAAAATCTTGCAAAAGACACGCGCACGGCGTTTGGAGCAGAAGCTAAATATCTGCTCGCTCAGCATTATTTCGATACCGGTCATCCAATGGAAACTAAAATAATAGTTCAGGATTATATCAAGCAGGGAACGCCGCATCAATACTGGTTAGCAAGAAGTTATATTTTGCTGTCGGATGTATGCGCCGCCGAAAAAGACGCATTGCAGGCTCGCCAGTATCTGGAAAGTTTACAAAATAACTATAAAAATACAAACGATGATATTCATCAGCTGATTAAAGAACGCTTAAAATAGGCGCAAATTTAAAGTAGTTTCTCATGAAAAAATTAAAGATAGCTATAGTATTGACAGTAATTGCTTTATCTGTCGAAGCACAAAATGTAAAACAGGATACAGTCAGTTTAAACAGGGTATTGACTTTGGAAAAAGAATATAATCCAGTGTTAAGAGATGTTTCTAAAATAAACCAGTTGCCCGATCTCAAAGAGCCGGAATCACCAAAGTCTAAAGTGGAATTTTCAGATTACACAATTCCATATACATTAGCTCCATATCTCCGTCCGACGAAGCCCGATTCTTATTTAACCGAATTGATAAAGTTCAGGAAAAAAGGCTATCTGAATATTGGATTAAGCTCATTGTTAGACGTTAATGGCGACGCGGGATACCAGTTAGTTAATACCGGCAAAGATTTTTTGAGTATCTATGCTTCGCATAATTCAAGCCGGAGCAATGTAACTTATCTGGAAAACAGTAAGAGCCAGGAAATGAAAATCGGCGACACTTACGGTGGATTGAATTTCTGTCACCAGTTTGAAAAAGTTAATTTCAATGCGGGCGCAAAATATACTTTTTCTTCATATAATTACTATGGCATGACAATTCTTCCGCCATCAAATTCAAGCATTCCCCAAACTGATGAAGAGCAGGAACCTGCGAATATTGACAAGAATAAGGAACAGGAAAACAATCTGTTTATAGCTCATGCAGGCGTGGCTTCACGATTTGAAGACGGTTTAAGTTTCAAGGTAAATGCCTGTTACTCTTATTATCAGCAAAAATACGGATATGCAACGGATATAGAAGGGCGAAACGAAAACAGGTTCGTATCCGACCTTGATTTTCATGCACATTCCAGCTCAATGACTTCTGTCGGAATTGCAGGAGGTGTTAAATCTTACAGATATAACGTACATGCCGTCCCCCTATATGGTTCTATTCTAACAGACACGGTAAATAAACGCATGGGCATATATCATTACGTTACCCTTTCGGGTAATCCATATATTTATTTTGAAGATACCAACTGGAATCTCCGTCTGGGAGTATCTGGAAGCTGGCAGCTGGGCGGACTTAACACATTTGTCATCGCTCCCGACGTACGCTTTGTGTGGAATCCCGACAAGGCATTATCGTTCTATCTATTGGCAGGAGGAGGAATTAGCGACAACAGCAACTATAATTCTTTCTACGAAAACCGCTATCTTGACCCGTCGTACCGCCTCCATGATTCCAACAGTCCGCTTGATATTTTGTCGGGGTTTGACGTTACGGTTGCGCCAACTTTCAATATAGGTTTGTTCGCTGGTTATAAACTTGTAAATAATGAGCATTTCTATATAGCGGCGCCGAATTTGTACGATACTGTCAGCAACAGGATGCTTTTATCGGGTCAGCGGGTATTGCCTGTTTATGCCAAAGCACAGGCAATTAAGGCAGGAGGCTATATTCGCTACGCATACCAGGACATTTGGGACGTAAGACTGAAAGCCACTTATTATCACTGGAATATTAAAAACGCTCCTTATGAACTTAATTTTGATCTGTATAAGGATATACGGGAATGGACGGCATGGAACAAACCGCAATTTGAAACCGAATTGAATATAGTCTGGCAAGTTCCAGTATTGCCGTTGCATATAGATCTGTCATACCGCGCCGAATTGGGAAGGAAAGCATTTATCGATACCCCTGAATATCAGTCTATTAAGATGAAAGACATTCATGATTTGTCTGTCAGGGGAATTTATTCCATTAACCCAACATTTTCCGTTTATGCAGCGGTAAATAACTTTTTATATCAGAAATACGATTTTTGGATAGGCTATCCTGCGCAGAGTTTCAATATTGCAGGAGGAATTAGCATAAAATTTTAAAATTTAATCTTAAACATATAAAATAAATAAACATTATGAATTATCCGTTTACTCGTTTACTTGTCTACCCGTCTACTTCCCAACCTGTTTACTCGTTTACCAGTTTACTCCCCAACTCGTCCACTTGTCCACTCGTCCACTCGTCTACTCGTCTACTCGTCTACTCGTCTACTTGTCTACTTGTCTACTTGTCTACTCATATCCTCATTTCTTTTTCTAACCTCGTGTCAAAAGAAAGTTGAAGAACAGCCAGCAAGCAGTATCAAACCGAATATTACATATACCAATCCCCTTCTTCCAACAGGAGCGCGACCATGGGCAACATTCTATAAAGGCATGTATTATTACTTGCAGGATTCGGACGACAGAATTGTTTTGCGCAGGACAGACGACATTACAGATTTGGAAAATGCCTCGCAGAAAGAAGTATGGACGCCAAAAGACATAAACAGCGCTTTTCATTTATGGTCGCCAGAAATGTATCGCATCAATGACAAGTGGTATATATATTACGCTGCAGATGACGGCAATACCGATAATCATCAGATATATGTGATTGAAAATAAATCGGACGACCCTTTTGAAGGCGAATTTGTTTCGAAAGGACGAATAAAAACAGATAATGACAATAACTGGGCAATTCATCCAAGCGTTTTTGAACATGAAGGAAGCTGGTATATGCTTTGGTCGGGATGGCAAACACGAAGAATTGAAGCCGAAACACAGTGTATTTATATTGCAAAAATGGAAAATCCATATAAATTAGCCTCTGAAAGAACGCTTATCTCAAAACCTGAATATGAATGGGAACGGCAATGGATTAATCCCGACGGCAGCAAGACGGGCTATCCAATATACGTTAATGAAGACCCTCAATGTTTTCATACAAAAGACGGAGATAAAATACTTGTATATTATTCAGCAAGCGGAACTTGGACGCCTTATTATGCGGTAGGTTTACTGTATGCAAGCGTCGGCAGCGATTTGCTGAATCCGGATTCCTGGACAAAACTGAATAAGCCCGTTTTCACTCAAGATGTGGATAACCAGGTTTTTGCCACCGGATCACCTTGTTTTATTCCTTCGCCGGATGGAGAAGAAATCTATTTTCTCTATCAGGCTCGCGCCACAGACAAAGAACCTTACGGCTCATTGCCTGCCGCTTCGATGGATACCCGCTCACCACGTTTACAAAAAATGGAATGGGATGACGACGGCTTTCCGAAGCTGGGAGTTGCCCTGTCGGAATCTGAAATACTGGCGAAACCTTCCGGAACAAAACCTGAATAAGAAATAGAAATCATGGAATACCGGCACGATGATGGAACAATCTTTGCCATAGTTCCCCTTCTGGAAAATTCTGAAGCGCTTATGGCACAACTGATTCACAGGGAACGCTATTTACCTTTCATAGAAAAGATGTGCGAAAATCGGAAAAAAGAATGGCTTTCTGTTCGCGTTTTGCTAAAAAAATTGCTGGGAGAAGAAAAGGAAATAATTTATAAACCGTCTGGGAAACCTTATTTAGCCGATAATTCGTATCATATAAGTATTAGCCATACACAAGGATATGTATGCCTGATTTTGAACAGAAATAAAGAAGTTGCAATTGATATTGAAAAAATTTCTTTTCGGGTAGAAAAAATCTGGACACGTTTTGTAAACTCGGAGGAAGAAAACAATTTATCCAAAGCAAACAGATTGATACACTTACTTTTACACTGGTCTGCCAAAGAATCCGTTTTTAAGATATTAGATGCCAAAGATGTTAATTTTAAAACCTTGATATGCGTCAATGCTTTCGAGCCTGTCATTAATGATTGGAGCAGTTTCCGCGTTAAAGAGTTACAAACATTGGCGCAGAAAGAATATACGGTGAAATACTTCGTACATGCAGATTATGTGTTAACTTACATAATTGATTCCTAAGGTTTGTAGGCACACACGTTACAAACTCTGAACGGTATGGTTTTGTGCATTGTCATTGTGAAAACGAAGCCTAAAACAATCCCGTAAAAAACTGAAAACTAATATATATGTGAAAGCGTTGAAAACCAGTCATTTCCGATACTGTTCCTTACTTGAATGTTGTGGGATACGCTGTTTGATGGGATCATCTGCAAAACCTTGTGTTTTGCGAGAAGGCGCGTAGCGCCAGTATCTTTGTAGCCGTGTGCGTAAGCGCACGGTAAAGGATGTACGGAATATAAACAGAGCTGCGTAGCTGCGATACCTTAATTTTTATTCATTTCATGTTTATGAATTA